>NZ_DAIPZB010000002.1:0-178376 GCF_036782435.1 Pinisolibacter sp.
GCACATTAAACGCATCAAATCAACATGATGGTCCAACCGCGCACAGGTCTCGTGAGACGGCGCCCGACGCTCCGACCCTTCGTCCGGCGGATCGTTTCCGAAGGCCGGCGGCTCGTCGCCGGCCCCCCGCGGGACCTCCTCGTCGTTCCCTGGAATTCGCGGACGGCGTCGCCTCGAGATCGGCCGTCGTCCCCGACGAGCGCGACGCGCGAAGAAAGAAGATCTACGCATCTCGCAACTCGTTGAAAAATCGATGGATCCCCTTCCCCTCCGCTTCGCTTCGGCCGAGGATGACGACCTGTGGTTCAGGCGACTTCGGCGGCGATTTCGAAGCCTCGAACCCGTCGCGACGGACTTCGCGAAGGGCGCCTCCCAGAGGGGTGTGGACCGGCTGTGGCAACTTCGGATCGCCGACGTCGAGACTTGCCGGAGCCGCGTGAGTTCGGGATGACACCGCGGCTCGAGCCCGAGGGTTCTTCATCGGGCCGGCAGGCTTCGCAGTCCGCCACGGGCTCGAAAGAGACTTCAAGACCCGTCGCATACCGACTGGTCGGTTCGAATCGAGACCACCTCGCCCCGATTTCGCTTCTTCGTTCGCAGCACGGGGGCGGCGCGAAACGACAGGATCCGGCGACCCGTCCGCGGTTCTCGCCGTGCCCATCGAGTCCGTCGTGGACGGTTCGGCGTCGGGCGCTCCTGCGGTTTCCGCCGAACCGTGATGTCGCGTCAGGCAGCGGTGCCGGTGACCGCCTGGACGGTCAGTTTCTGCAGCCGTTCGGGCAAGAGCGGCACCAGTTCGAGGGCCTGGGCGTGGCCGGCGTCGGACATCTTGGCCCAGGTCTTGGCGACGATGTCGACGACCTTGGCGTCGTCGTACTTGGCGCCGAAGTCGACATATTCGAACTCGAGGAAGACCAGCGAGGCGCAATCCTCGACCGCCTGCGCTTCCGCATCACGCTTGATGCGCTCCTTGCGCACCATCTGGCCGGCGCGCACGACATCTTCTTCCGGCCAACCGACCTTGCGCATGATCTCAGCGAGAAGTTCACCGTGGCGCGCCTTCAGGGCGTTGCGCCAGGCGTGGTAGCCGGGCTTGTCCATCGGGTAGCTCGAGCGCGGGATGTCGAAGCGGCGGATGTGCTGGGCGCGCGCCGCGATCTTCAGCAGATCCGAGGCGTCGGGCGCCAGCTTGGCCATGCGGGCGGTCATGCGCTCGCCGTAGACCTGGGCGTAGGGCCGCGAGACGCCGTCGACCGTCACCTTGACGGGATCGTCGGCGTTGGCGGCGTCGATGAGTGCATACGTCTGTTCCAGGCGCGACATGGTCATGTCGGGTTGTCCTCCGGATCTGCCCTTCGCCGCGGTTCCTTGCATGGATCGTGCCCTCTGGCGGGGCGCGGAACCGGCGACGATCTCGTATATTAGGAAATCATCATGACATAGGCGACGGCGGCGAGGGAAGCGGCGGCGAGCCACATCGCCGCCCGCCGTGGGCGATCGCGCCGCGCCTGGGCCTCGGCGAGCGCCTCCACCGTCTCGGCGTCGAGGCGGACGCCGGCTTCGGCCCATTTGGCGAGACCCGCCGAGGCGAGGTCGAGCCGTTCGGCGAGACGCGGCACGGCGAGCGCCAGCCGGCCGAGCGCGCCGGCCGAGGTGGCGGCGTCGGCGAGGCGGGCGCCGGGGCCGAGATTGGACTCGACCCATTCGCGCACCACGGGCTCGGACACCGTCCAGATGTCGAGGTCCGGATCGAGCGAGCGGGCGACGCCTTCCACCACCACCATGGTCTTCTGCAACAGGATCAGCCGCGGCTGGGTCTTCATCTCGAAGACGTCGGTGTATTCGAAGAGCTGGCCGAGCAGGCCGGCGATCGACACTTCGGCCGGCGGGCGGTCGCGTAGCGCCTGACCGACGGCGCGCAGCGCCTGGGCGAAGACCTCGACCTCCTGATGCGGCGGCACGTAGCCGGCGTCGAAGTGGACCTGGGCGACGCGGCGATAGTCGCGGATGATGAAGCCGTAGAGGATCTCGGCGAGGAAGCGGCGCTCGTCGGTGTCGAGGCGGCCGGTGATGCCGAGATCGACGGCGACGAGGTCGCCGGAGGGCACGACGAAGAGGTTGCCCTGGTGCATGTCGGCGTGGAAGAAGCCGTCGCGCATCGCATGACGCAGGAAGGTCTGCATGACGATGCGACCGAGGCGCTTCAGATCGTGGCCGGCGGCGATCATGCCGGCGCGATCGGAGAGCTTGACGCCGTCGATCCATTCGAGCGTCAGCACGCCGCGCTGGGTGCGCGGCCAATCGACCGCGGGCAGGCGGAATTCGGGATCGTTCGCGGTGTTCTCGGCGAGTTCGGCGATCGCCGCCGCCTCGAGCCGCAGATCCATCTCGAGGCGGACCGAGCGGGCGAGGGTGTCGACCACCGCGACGAGGCGCAGCCGGCGGGTCGGCGGCACCAGCGCTTCGATCAGGCGGGCGGCGAGATAGAAGGCATCGAGATCGCGCTTGAAGCGGGCCTCGACATCGGGCCGGAGCACCTTCACCGCGACGTCGCGGATCGTCCCGTCGTCCGCCTTCACCCGCGCCTTGTGGACCTGGGCGATCGAGGCGGCGGCGACCGGCTGACCGAATTCGACGAAGAGTTCGGCGATCGGCTTGCCGAAAGAGCGGGCGACGATCGCTTCCGCCGTGTCGTGATCGAAGGGGGCGACGCGATCCTGCAGCGCTTCGAGATCGTCGGCCATGGCGCGGCCGACGATGTCCGGCCGGGTGGCGAGGAACTGGCCGAGCTTGACGTAGGACGGCCCGAGGCGGTTCAGCGCCCGGCTGGCGCGTTGGCCGCGCGACGCGCCCTCCACCTCCTTGCGCTCGACCAGTCCGGCGAGGACCAGCGCGAGCCGACCGATCGGCGGCGGGTCGGGCGGGGCCATCGCGGTGACGAGGCCTTCGCGCGCCATCACCCAGCCGGCGCGGGCGAGCCTGAGGAGGGAACCGATCGCGTGCGCCATCGCCTCAGATCTTCCAGCCCGAGTGCAGCGCGGCGATGCCGCCGGTGAAGTTGGTGTAGTCGACGCGGGAGAAGCCGGCGGCGCGGATCATCTCGGCGAATTTCTCCTGCGGCGGGAACTTGCGGATCGATTCCACCAGATAGCGATAGGGCTCGGCGTCGCCGGCGATGGCGCGGCCCATGAGCGGAATCAGATGGAAGGAGAAGGCGTCGTAGATCTTGTCGAGGACCGGCATCTCGACCGCCGAGAACTCCAGCACGAGCAGGCGGCCGCCGGGCTTCAGCACGCGGTGGGCCTCGGCCAGCGCCTTGTCGATGCGCGGCACGTTGCGGATGCCGAAGGCGATCGTATAGGCGTCGAAGCGGTTCGACTCGAAGGGCAGTTCCTCGGCATTGGCCTCGACGAAGTCGAGATTGGCGGCAAGGCCGCGTTTCTCGGCGCGCTCACGGCCGACACCGAGCATCGAGGCGTTGATGTCGGAGACGGTGACGTGCGCGTGCCTCTCCGACCTCTCGACGATGCGGAAGGCGATGTCGCCGGTGCCGCCGGCCATGTCGAGGACCTCGTAGCGGCGGCGGCCGATCTTCGGCGGCGACAGGCGCGAGACCATCGCGTCCTTCCACAGGCGATGGAGGCCGCCCGACATGGCGTCGTTCATGACGTCGTAACGGCTCGCCACCTTGTGGAAGACGTCGTCGACGAGATGCTGCTTGTCCTCGAGCGGCACGTCGCGGAAGCCGAAGGAGGCGGTGGCGCCTGACGACGCGGTGTCGCTCGGGGCGGAAGCGGCGGCGGGATCGTGCGACATGGGACTTCCTCGGCTTCGTCTGGATCCCTCCCGAGCGGAGCTCGGAACCCTTCTCCCCTCGCGGGAGAAGGTGCCCCGAAGGGGCGGATGAGGGGTTGGACCTCTCCACGAACGCCGTGCCGAGAGGAGGCACCGAGCCCCCTCATCCGGCGCTGCGCGCCACCTTCTCCCGCAGGGGAGAAGGGAAACCCGCGACGGCGCCCGTCGAGGACAGACGCGTCGCGACCGTGATCGCGGCGGACCATAGCGGAAGCCTCTCGACGACGCTATCTCTCGAGGTGCGCCGATGCGACGCTCGACCCCCTTGCCGAGGACCCGCCATGCCCGAACTGCCCGAGGTCGAAACCGTTCGCCGTGGCCTCCAGCCGGTGATGGAGGAAGCGCGGATCGTCCGGGTCGAGCAGCGCCGGGCGAACCTGCGGATCCCCTTCCCACCCGGTTTCGTCGAGCGGCTGACCGGTGCGACGATCACGGCGCTCGGTCGGCGGGCCAAATACCTCCTCCTCGATCTCTCGACGGCCGAAGTGCTGATCGCCCATCTCGGCATGTCGGGGTCGTTCCGCATCCGCTTTCCCGACGAGGAGATCCTCCCGGGCGACTTCCACATCGCCCGCGATCGTTCCGCCGCCCACGACCACGTCGTCTTCCATCTCGAGGGGCCGGGGGCGCCGGCGGGCACCACCGTCACCTACAACGATCCGCGCCGCTTCGGCTTCATGGATCTCGTCGCGCGCGAGGGGCTCACGGCCCATTCGTCCCTCGTCGGGCTCGGCGTCGAGCCGCTCGGCAACGAACTCTCGGCCGATCTCCTCGCCGCGCTCTTCCGCGACAAGGCGGCGCCCCTGAAAGCGGCCCTCCTCGACCAGCGGCTGCTGGCCGGCCTCGGCAACATCTACGTCTGCGAGGCGTTGTGGCGGGCGAAGCTCTCGCCGGCGCTTTCGGCCGGCGACACCGTCACCGCCACGGGGCGGCCGTCGAAGAAGCTCGGCGGGTTGGCGAGCGCCATCCGCGACGTGCTCGCCGAGGCGGTCGAGGCCGGCGGATCGTCGTTGCGCGATCATCGCCGGACCGACGGCGAGCTCGGCTATTTCCAACATTCCTTCGCGGTCTACGACCGGGAGGGTGAGCCCTGCCCGCGCCCATCCTGCTCCGGGGTGGTGACGCGCCGTGTCCAGTCGGGGCGATCGACCTTCTACTGCCCGATCTGCCAGCGCTGATCGGCACCACGGACGCCTCGGCCGGGCTTTTTCGCACGACCGCCGTGCGAAAGATCGCGTTGCGGGCGTCCCGGCTCTCCGATAGCCCTTGAAGGGAAAGCGGCCGCGGCCGAACCGCCGGTCGGAGGAAAGGAGACCCCATGGCTTACGAGAACATCCAGGTGGAGACGCGCGGACGCGTCGGCCTGATCACGCTCAACCGTCCGCAGGCGCTCAACGCCCTCAATTCGGCGTTGATGGCGGAGGTCTCCGCCGCGCTCGACGTCTTCGAGGTCGACGACGGAATCGGCTGCGTGGTGATCACCGGGTCGGAGCGGTCCTTCGCCGCCGGCGCCGACATCAAGGAGATGCAGCCGAAGACGCTGGCGACCGCCTATCTCGGCGACCTGATCACGCCGTGGGATCGGGTGTCGCGCTTCCGCAAGCCGATCATCGCCGGCGTCGCCGGCTTCGCGCTGGGCGGCGGCTGCGAACTCGCCATGATGTGCGACATGATCATCGCCGCGGAAACCGCCAAGTTCGGCCAGCCGGAGATCAATCTCGGCACCATCCCGGGCGCCGGCGGCACCCAACGGCTGACCCGCGCCATCGGCAAGGCCAAGGCGATGGACCTCTGCCTCACCGGGCGGCGGATCGGCGCCCAGGAGGCGATGGCCGACGGGCTCGTCGCCCGCATCCTGCCGGCGGAAGGCTTCGTCGAGGCGGTGATGGCGATCGCCGCGGAGATCGCCGCCAAGCCGCTGATCGCCGCGATGTTCGCCAAGGAAGCGGTCAACCGCGCCTTCGAGACGTCGCTCGCCGAGGGACTGCGGTTCGAACGGCGGATGTTCCACGCCACCTTCGGCACCGAGGACCAGAAGGAGGGCATGGGCGCCTTCGCCGAGAAGCGCTCCGCGGAGTTCAAGCACCGCTGAGGCGAGCCGGCCGGGTCCGGGCGTCGCGCCGATGCACATCGGCCATGGCCGAAAAGCCGGGGGAACCGGCCTTTCGGCCCGTTGACGCCCGGGACCTCCCCGGCTATAAGCTCGCCCACTCGGTGGCGGCCTTTCCCGCCGCCGCTCTTTCACGTCGTCGGCCCTGCCCGGTCGGCTTCCCACGAGACGGGCGCGTCGCCGGACGCGGATCGTCGGGGCGGGAGGCATTCGGCAGTTCGGGTCGAGCACAGTCGAGATCCAGGAGAGGCTCGTCCATGGCCAATACGCCGTCCGCCAAGAAGGCGGCCCGCAAGATCGCGCGCCGCACCGCGGTCAACAAGTCCCGTCGTTCGCGCGTCCGCACCTTCCTGCGCAAGGTCGAAGAGGCGATCGCCTCGGGCGATCAGGCCGCCGCGGCGGAAGCGCTCAAGGCTGCTCAGCCGGAGCTGCAGCGCGCCGCCTCCAAGGGCGTCGTCCATCGCAACACGGCCTCCCGCAAGATCTCCCGTCTCGCCCATCGGGTGAAGGCGCTCGGCGCCTGATCTCGACCCTTCGGGGCATGACGCAACGTCTTCAAGACCCGGGCCACGGCCCGGGTTCTTTTGTTTCCCGGCTACCATTTTCGAGCGTCGCGGCGGTCTGTAATTATACTTAGCGGAATGCTACGGAAACGCCCGGACCGGATTCACCCTGACAGAAATTCATTTTTTCTTTCATGATCTTGGCGACAAGTCGCGAAATGATGGATCGGAACCGCCCCGCCTCGGCGGACGAGAATGGGGTGCGACGAATTTTTCGCCGGCAGGTACGAAAAAAATACATGTCCGCCATCCTGCGGCCTAAGTCCGTTGAGTCGGAAGGACTTCCCCGACACGGAACGGGTTCCACCCCCGACGAGCCCCCGCGATCACCCGCCCTCGACACCGGAGTGGCCATTGCGCGGTGAGAAGGCGCTGTGTAATGTCCCCCTCATGAAGGCGCTGCCTTCACGGTCCTGCGGAAATCCATAGTCGAACAAGCCGAATTCGTAACATTCGCCATGACATCACAAGAAATGTTGTCGAGTGTATTACGTAACTGGATGAAGTAGACTTGGGGGAAGGCGGGATCGACGACCGGCCGGAAAGGTGGCATTGCTCCGACAGGGTCGTTCATCAATCAAATTGTATCACACGAAGGGGTGAGCCGGGCTCCGTCCGGCTCGGGGGGCATCGTCATGTCGAACGAGTTCGTCGGGGTCTACGCCGGAGACGTGGACCCTGCGGAAGCTTGGGCGTCGCTCGCGGCGAACGAGCACGCCATTCTGGTCGACGTCCGTACACGGGCCGAATGGGCCTTCGTCGGGCTTCCGGCCCTCGCGGGGCTCGGCAAGCAGCCGATCACCCTGGAATGGCAGGTCTTCCCGACGATGACCGTCAATCCCGATTTCGTGGCGATCCTGGACGAAGCGTTGGTCTCGGCGGGGATCGCGCGCGACGTTCCGATCTACTTCCTGTGCCGGTCCGGTCAACGCAGCCGTTTTGCGGCGGTCGCGATGACCTCGGCCGGCTGGTCGCATTGTTACAACATCTCGGAAGGCTTCGAGGGCGGTCTCGACGGCGAAAGCCATCGCGGCCGGGTCTCGGGTTGGAAGATGCGCGGACTACCCTGGTCTCAGACCTGATCGTGAAGCGCGTCGATCGACGCGACGGGGACCGACGGGGCGGTAACGCCACGCCGGCTCGGGAACGTGTCGTCCGGCCACGAACGCGGCGGGCGACGGAAAGAATGGCGGCGAGGGGTCGCGATCGTTCGAGGCGGCGGACGGTCGAGACCGAAAGGCGGAGTACGATGGAGGCGGCAGCGATGTCGATGGTCCCCACGGGGCGCGAAGAGTGGGATCGCATCAAGGCACGGCTCAGGGCGGAGCTGGGCGAGGACGTGTTCTCGAGTTGGTTCGCCCGGGTCGAACTGGCGTCGATCGAGGCGGACACGGTGCACCTGTCGGTGCCGACCCGCTTCCTCAAGAACTGGTTGCAGAGCCGCTATCGCGACCGCCTGCTCACGCTCTTCGGCGAGAGCTTCGGCACGATCCGCCAGATCGAGTTCTCGGTGCGCTCCGCCATTCGCCCGAGCGCGGCGCCGCGCGAGACGGCGGCCGAACCGGTCGCGACACGGCCGATTCCCTTCCCCGCGAACGGCCGCGCCGTCGCGGCGTCGGTGGCGGCGCGCGCCACGGACGACCGTGAAGCCGACGTTCTGGCGGGTAGCCCGCTCGATGCGCGCTATTCCTTCGACACTTTCGTCGAGGGCCGTTCCAACAGCCTCGCTTTCGCCGCGGCGCGGCGCGTCGCCGACGTCCGGCCGGGCGAGCCGGTCGCTTTCAACCCGCTCTACCTCCATGCCTCCGTCGGCCTCGGCAAGACCCACCTCCTGCAGGCCATCGCCCATGCGGCGCGGGCGCAGGGCCGGCGGGTGCTCTATCTCACCGCCGAGCACTTCATGTACCGTTTCGTCGCGGCGCTGATGGCGCAGTCGGCGATCGCCTTCAAGGAGGCGCTGCGCGGTATCGACCTCCTCCTCATCGACGACATGCAGTTCCTGCAGGGCCGTCAGGTGCAGCAGGAGTTCTGCCACACGCTGAACTCGCTCATCGACGGGGCGCGCCAGGTGGTGGTCGCGGCGGATCGACCGCCGGCCGATCTCGAAACGGTCGACGAGCGCGTGCGCTCGCGGCTCGCCGGCGGACTGCTGGTCGAGGTGGGCGCGCCGGACGTCGATCTGCGCCGACGCATCGTCGCTCACCGGGTCGCCTGCGCCAAGAAGGCCGATCCGCGGCTCGAGATCTCGGCGGCGGTGATCGACTGGGTCGCGGAGAACGTCGTCTCGTCGGGGCGCGACCTCGACGGTGCGGTCAACCGCCTCGTCGCTCACAACCAGCTGACCGGCCAACAGATCGCCCTCGAGATGGCGGAAGTGGCGCTGCGCGACCTGCTCAGGGCGCGCGAGCCGCGCAAGGTCAAGATCGAGGACATCCAGCGGGTCGTCTCCAAGCATTTCAACGTCACCAAGGCCGATCTCCTCTCGGCTCGGCGGACCCGCACGGTGGTGCGCCCGCGCCAGATCGCCATGTATCTGGCCAAGGCGCTGACGCCGCGGTCGCTGCCCGAGATCGGTCGACGGTTCGGCAACCGCGACCACACCACGGTGCTGCACGCGGTGCGCAAGATCGAGGAGATGGCGAGCGCCGATCGCGGCTTCGCCGACGAGATCGAAATGCTGAAGCGGCTGCTCGACGGCTGATCCGCACCGATCGTGTGGGGTGTCACCCACCTCCCTTCCCGCCCGGCGATCGCGAGATCGCCGGGCGGTCGCGTTTCACCGGCCGCCTCCCACCTTCGGCATGGCGGCCGCGCGTCGCCGATTTCGTCGCTCGTCGAACTTGCGCCGCGCCGGGGAGCGGCGTAGTCCAAGGGCCTCGACGTCGAGCTCGGACGAAGCCGGCGCGTTTCGGGGAGGATCGACATGGGCGACATGCGTCTCGTCGTGGTGGGCGCCGCCGGCCGCATGGGCCGGACCTTGATCCGGGCGGTGACGGAGGCCGAGGGCTGCGTCGTCACCGGCGCGATCGAGCGGGCGGGCTCGCCGGAGCTGGGGCGCGACGCCGGCCAGATCGCCGGGCTCGGCGGTCTCGACGTGCCGATCACCGACGATCCGCTCGCCGCTTTCGCGAGAGCCGACGGCGTCCTCGACTTCACCTCGCCCGCCTCCACCGTCCATTTCGCCGAACTCGCCGCCCAGGCGCGCATCGTCCACGTCATCGGCACCACCGGCTGTTCGGCCGAGGACGACGCCCGGCTCACCGCCGCGGCACGCCACGCGGTGCTGGTGAAGTCCGGCAACATGAGTCTCGGGGTCAATCTCCTGGCCCAGTTGGTGCGCGAGGCGGCGCGGGCGCTCGGGGCCGACTACGACGTCGAGGTGCTGGAAATGCATCACCGTATGAAGGTCGATGCGCCCTCCGGCACCGCGCTGCTGCTCGGCAAGGCGGCGGCGGAGGGACGGCGGGTGTCGCTCGACGACCATTCGGTCCGGGTCCGCGACGGTCACACCGGCGCGCGGCGGCCCGGCGACATCGGCTTCGCGACGCTGCGCGGCGGTACCGTGGTCGGCGAACACACCGTCGTCCTCGCCGGTCCGCACGAGCGCATCGAACTCACCCACCGGGCCGAGGACCGCTCGATCTTCGCCCATGGCGCGATCAAGGCGGCGCTGTGGGGCATGGGGCGCAAGCCCGGTCTCTATTCCATGGCCGACGTTCTGGGCCTCACGCCCCGCGGCTGACGTCTTTCACGAGAGGAGTTCACAACGATGGATCGTCTCCTGGTGCTCTGCCGCCACGGCGAGAGCGAATGGAACAAGCTCAACCTGTTCACCGGCTGGAAGGATCCCGGGCTGACCGAGAAGGGCGTCGGCGAGGCGATCGCCGCCGGCCGCAAGCTCAAGGCCAAGGGGTTCGTCTTCGATCTCGCCTACACCTCGGCGCTGACCCGGGCGCAGAAGACGCTCGACCTGATCCTGACCGAGCTCGGCCAGACCGATCTGCCGATCACCCGCGATCAGGCGCTCAACGAGCGCGACTACGGCGACCTCTCCGGCCTCAACAAGGACGAGGCGCGCCAGAAGTGGGGCGACGAGCAGGTGCACATCTGGCGCCGCTCGTTCGACGTTCCGCCGCCCGGCGGCGAGAGCCTCAAGGACACCGCGGCGCGGGTGCTGCCCTATTACGACGCACACATCCTGCCGGACGTGCTCGCCGGCAAGCGGGTGATCGTCTCCGCCCACGGCAACTCGCTGCGCGCCCTGATCATGAAGCTCGAGAAGCTCACCCCCGAGCAGATCCTCAAGCGCGAGCTGGCGACCGGCGCGCCGATCGTCTACCGCCTCGACGGCGAGGGCGAGGTGATCGCCCACGAGGATCTCGCCGGCTGACGGCGAACGGAGACACGACATGTGCGAGGGCGCTCACCGGCCGGTGGGCGCCCTCGTCGCATCGGGTTCGCGCCGCTGCGGTCATCCGAAATTCACGAACCGACGGCCCGCACGGCCGCCTCCCTTCGGGCCCGCCTCTTCCCCATGAGGTCTTCGAACAAGGCGATATTCCGCGGGATCGGCATCACACTCCGGGCGAAGTCGTCGCCTGATACATACCAACTGGTTGGTTCTTTCCATCTGCGGATCATTGGCGGCGTCAGCTGCGGCTCGTCGAAAGACTGCCGGGCGGACGGGGTGTCGTCGAACGGAATACGCGGTTCGGATGGCTCGACCGTACCCGCCATCACACCTTCCAACTCTTCGCCGCCTCCCAGCCGAGGATGGCGCGTTTGCGCGGCAGGCCCCAGTGGTAGCCGGTGAGATCGCCGGCGCTCGACACCACCCGGTGGCAGGGAACGACGAAGGAGATCGGATTGCGGCCCACCGCCGCGCCGACCGCCCGGCTCGCCGTCGGCCGGCCGATGTGGGCGGCGACCCGCGAATAGGTGGTGGTGCGGCCGAAGGGAATGGCGAGCAGGGTCTTCCACACCCGGATCTCGAAATCGGTGCCGATCAACACCACGCGTAGCGGCCGGTCGGGTCGCCATTCCTCCATGTCGAAGATGCGCGCGGCGTGCGGCGCGACGGCCGCGTCGTCGCGGACGTGAGTGGCCGCCGGCCAACGTTCGAGAAGATCGGCGAGGGCCGCCGCTTCGCCGCCGGGGTCGGCGAAGGCGAGGCCGGCGAGGCCGTGGTCGGTCGCCACCAGCACGGCGATGCCGAAGGGCGAGGGCGCGAAGCCGTGGCGCATGACGAGGCCGCCACCGCGGCTCTTGTAAGCCCCGGGCGTCATCGCCTCGTGGGTGACGAAGAGGTCGTGCAGCCGGCCGGGGCCGGAGAGGCCGACCTCGAGGGCGGTGTCGAGCACCGAGGCGTCGTCGTCGAGCAGGCGCTTGGCGGCGTCGAGCGTGACCGCGGCGAGGAACTGCTTGGGCGTGATGCCGGCGAAGCGGGAGAAGAGACGGGAGAGCTGCACCGGCGTGAGACCGACGGCCGCGGCGATCTCATCGGCCGAGGGTTGGTCGGTGCGGCGTTCGGTGATGAAGGCGACGGCGCGGCGGATCGCCTCGTAATCGGCGACCCGATCGGTCTCGACGGTCGCGGGGGCGGCGGCACTCTCGGTCATGGGTTCGGTCCTCGTCGGTCGCGCCGATCGTAGACGCGGCGCCGACCGGCCGACACCCGATTTCCGACGGGCCGCGGTCGGCCGAGGCGGCCTCCCCGCCGCACCTCCGGCCGCGCCGCGTTCCGGCGGAGGGATCGCCTCCGCCCGGGCCGCCGGTCCGATCGTCCAGCGACGCGTGAAAGGCCCGTTCCCTCCGGGGCCGAACATGCTCTAGGTAGGACGACCCGGAGACGCCCGATGACTCGCACGCCGAAGCCCCGCCCCTCCTCCGCCGCACCGACGACCGCCGGCCGCAAGGCGGCGCCGCGCCGCGGCAAGGCGGCCGTCCGATCGCTCTATTCACCGGCGGAGATCGAGGCGCTGTTTCGCCGCTTCCACGACGCCGAACCGGAACCGAAAGGCGAGCTCTACTCGGTCAACACCTTCACGCTCCTGGTCGCCGTCGTCCTCTCGGCGCAGGCGACCGATGCCGGCGTCAACAAGGCGACACCGGAGCTCTTCCGCCTCGCCGACACGCCGCAGAAGATGGTCGATCTCGGCGAGGAGCGGATCCGTGACCTGATCAAGACCATCGGCCTCTTCAAGACCAAGGCGAAGAACGTCTGGCTGCTGTCGAAGGCGCTGGTGGAGAGCCACGGCGGCGAGGTCCCGGGGACCCGCGAAGCGCTGCAGGCGCTGCCCGGGGTCGGGCGCAAGACCGCCAACGTGGTGCTCAACATCGCCTTCGGCCAACCGACGATCGCCGTCGACACCCACATCTTCCGCCTCGCCAACCGCCTGCGGCTGGCGCCCGGCAGGACGCCGGAGGAGGTGGAGAAGCGGCTCGAGGCGATCATCCCCGCGGCCTACAAGCGGGATTCGCACCACTGGCTGATCCTGCACGGCCGCTACGTCTGCAAGGCGAGGAAGCCCGAGTGCGACCGCTGTCTGATCGCCGACCTGTGCAAGTCGCCGGAGAAGACCGCCGATGCACCGGAAAAGCCGGTGGCGTTCTGAAAAAGGGGCGGCTTGATCGGGACGATCGGAACTCCGTGAGTGAAGGCGAGCTCGAACGCGCGTCGGCCGGTCGAGCCATGACGCTCCCGAATTTGGGACGAGTTCGGAATTCGCGAGCCCGGTACGAGGGCGGCGCCGGTAGATCAGGGCGATCGGGCGGCGAGGTCGGCGATTTCTCGGCCGCCCTCGATCGAGCCCCTGACGGCGGCGCGAGCGACCTTTCACGGTGGCGGCGGCGTTCTTCGCGTCGATCCGCGACGGGCGATGCGGATCGGCCGCGTGCCCCCGTCGGCGACGGGACGTCGGCGACGAACCTCGCCCACCCGTCGGTCCTCCGGGCGATCGGCCGACACCCCTGTTTCCCGCCTTGCATGGCGCGTCCGCATCGCATATGAAGTCGGCGCTTCCCCGATGGGGTTGCGGTGAGGTGGCCGAGTGGTTGAAGGCGCACGCCTGGAACGCGTGTATACGTGAAAGCGTATCGAGGGTTCGAATCCCTCTCTCACCGCCATACATTCCCGATTTTCCCCGGCATCGAGACACCCGCCCTGACAGGGTGATTTCGAGCGTCTTTTCAAAAGCCTGTGCGACCCGCCCTTCGGGCGCCGTCGGGAGAGACGCTTTCGGTACGCTTTCCGGGGGGCGTTGAGGCCCGATATCTCTCGACCCCATTTTTTCGGTACATTACGCCTCATGTCGGTTCGACCGGTGCGTCGCGGCGAACGAAAGCTCCCGCCGTTTCCGGCGGGAGCCATGTGGTCGGTCGAGGCGACTCGGCGCTCAGACGAAGCCGTAGGTCGCGAGCTGTTCGGGCCAGGCCGATGAGACCGGGCCCGCCTTCAGGAGACGGTCGGCGGAGAGTTCCAGGGGCTGAGTGCCGTCGACGATCGCCGTGACGATCCTCGGCGACAGGAAACCGAGACGGACGATCCGCGAGAACCAGGACGGCGTGACCCCGGCCTCTTCCGCCAGCTCGCCCATGGTCGATCCGTTCCCCCGCAGGAGCATCTCCCGGAAGCGGTGCGCCTGGCCGAGCAGTCGCAGGAGGCTGCGGTCGGACTTCGGCGCTGGACCACGATGCGGCACCTCCATGCCGACCCGCTTCAACCGCGCCGGGACCGTCAGATGGTGGAGCGGATGGGCGTCCTCGGTCTCCGATGAGAGCCGAGCGGCGGGGATCGCCGGATCGGCGAGATCTAGGAGCGCCGCCGGCCGGACGGCGATGTCGACTTGTTCGGGCCGAACCGCGATGCCGACGACGAGGCGATGTTAGAGCGAGATCCGTCCGGTTCGGTCGAGCGACGACCACCGCGAAGCCATCGAGCCGAGGCCGGTGATCGTGTTCCGGACCCGGACCGGATCGGCACCGGTCGCCGCGATCAAGGGATAGAGTCCCGCCTCGTCGGCGAGTAAGCTCCGGATGCTCCGCTCGACGACCGCCTCCAGATCCGCCGCCGGGATGCGACGCACACCACTCCGATCGGGTTCCCCTCCGCCGCAACCCCACGACCGCTCCGTTCCCGCGGCAAGTCCAGTCGAAAGCAGCCGATCCCGATCTGCCTCCGAACGCCGCCACGCGGACACGCCAAAGGCCATCCCGGTGATCCCCGCGATGCCTTTCTTATCCGCGACGATCACTCGTCCTACTTCCGCGTTCGACCCGAAGCGGACGCTCGTTTCAAGCAGCCGATGCCTTCCTCATCCGCCGAGAACGCGCCCAGGCGGAAAGCGCGGCGGTTGGCACGAATCGCCAGATGACGTTACGTAACTTATCTTAGTAGAACACCGGACCCCGTCAGATCGATCCTCACCGACGCGCCAGCGAGGCGTCGAAGTCGAGTACGGCGTCGAGGAGCACCTGGGCGCCCGCCGCGCAATCGGCCGGGGTCGCGTCCTCGTATTCGTTGTGGCTGACACCGCCTTCGCAGGGCACGAAGATCATCGTCGTCGGCGCCACTCGTGACAGATAGACCGCGTCGTGCCCGGCGCCCGACACCATCCGCCGCCGGGCGTATCCGCCCTTGGCGGCGGCGCGCTCGACGCAGTCGACGAGGCGCGGATCGAAGCGCACCGCGGGCGAGTTCCAGAACACGCTCTCGGTCCAGCCGAGCCCGCGCGGCTCCAGCACGGAGGCCAGCAACGCGCGGAATTCCGCCTCCATCTGGTCGATCACCGCCTCGTCCGGGTGGCGCAGGTCGACGGTGAAGGTGACCTCGCCCGGCACCACGTTGCGCGACTGCGGCTTCACCTCGACGGTGCCGACGCTGGCCACCGCGTCCGGCGCATGGGCGGCGGCGATCGCCTCGATCCCGGCGATCACCAGTGAGGCCCCGACCAGCGCGTCCTTGCGCAGCCGCATCGGTGTCGCGCCCGTATGGGCGTCCTGGCCGGTCACCGTGACGTCGTACCAGCGCATGCCCTGGACCCCGGTCAGGACGCCGATCGTCTCGCCCTCGGCCTCGAGGATCGGCCCCTGCTCGATGTGCAGCTCGAAATAGGCGGTCAGCGGATGGGCGCCGGGCGTCTCCTTGCCGAGATAGCCGATGCCGCGCAGCGCGTCCGCATAGGCGACGCCGTCCCGGTCCTTGGCCTCCCACGCATAGTCACGCGTGAAGACGCCTGCGAAGACCCCCGACGCCAGCATCGCCGGGGAGAAGCGCGAGCCTTCTTCGTTGGCCCAGTCGACCACCTCGATCGGCGCGTTGGTCTCGTAGCCGGCGGCATGGAGCGTGCGCATCACCTCGAGCGCGCCGAGCACGCCGAGGATGCCGTCGAACTTGCCGCCGGTCGGCTGCGTGTCGAGATGCGAGCCCATGGCGATCGGCGCGAGGCTCGGGTCCTTGCCCGGCCGCCGCGCGAACACGTTGCCGACCTCGTCGATGGTGATGGTGCAGCCGAGCGCCGTCGCCTGTTCGACGAACCAGTCGCGCACCTGCTTGTCCTCGGCCGACAGCGTCAGCCGCTTCACGCCGCCCTTCGCCGTCGCGCCGAATTGGGCGGTCTCCATCAGCGTGCCCCACAGGCGCTCGCCGTCGATCATCAGATTGGGAATCATGCGCGAGCCTCGTCGAAAGCGCCCAGGAAGGCGACGGCGTTGTCGGAGAGCGAGGGACCGAGATAGCCCCCCTCCTGAACCAATACGGTCGGAAGGCCGAGGCGGGCGATCCGCCGCGCCCCTTCCGCGAAACCCTCGCCGGTCATGCCGACGAGCGACAGCGGATCGTCCTTCGACATGTCGAGCCCGAGCGAGATCACCAGTGCCTCCGCCCCGGAGGCGCGGATGATCGCGAGCGCCTCGTCGTAGCGGACGAGGATGGCGTTCGCGTCCGCGCCGACCGGCAGCACCAGATTGTGGGTCGCCCCGACCCCGTCGCCCACGCCGGTCTCGTCGGCATAACCGGTGAAGAAGGGCGTATAGGCGCTCGGGTCGGTGTGGATCGACACGAAGACCACGTCGCCGCGCCGGTAGAACACGTCCTCGGTGCCGTTGCCGCCGTGGGTGTCGACATCGAGGATCGCCACCTTGGAAAAGGTCTTGCGCAGGTGCTGGGCGGCGATGGCGGCGTTGTTGAAGAAGCAGAAGCCCATGGTCTGATCGATCGTCGCGTGGTGCCCCGGCGGGCGGCACAGCGCATAGACGTGGCTCTCCCTGCCCGAAGCGACCCGCTCGGCCGCGTCGATCGCGGTCTGCGCCGACCAGTAGATCGCCTGCGCGGTGCCGGGCACGATCGGACAAGACGTGTCGGTCGAATACCAGCCGAGCCGCCCGAGCGGGCTGGCGGGGAGCCGCGTGTCGCGCCGCTGCGGATGGAAGGTCGGGACGATCGCGCCCGGCCCCAACTCGGCCCCGAGCGCATCCCAGGCGCCCATCAGGCAGGCGACGAAGTCGGGATCGTGCACCGCCGTGATCGGGTCGAGCCCGAAGTCTGCGGGATGCGCTCGGTCGTGGCCGGCGGCGAGAAGCGCGTCGCGCAGCAAGATGGCGCGTTGCGGCTGCTCGGGATGGCCGATCAGCGCGCCGCGTCGAAAATAGAGTTCGGGATCGTGCGCCAGCTGGCGCTCGTCGAAGACGATCTTCATGAGAAACCCCGTGTCGTCCGAAACATGTCGTCCGGTGGTCACGCGCCGGCGGCGCGCACCCGCCCGAGCGGCCCGCTCTCGGAGCGGCCCGGAATGGCGGCGATCAGCTTCCGTGTGTACTCGTGCTTCGGATCGCCGAAGACCTCGGCGACCGGCCCCATCTCGACGATCTCGCCGCGCTGCATCACCGCGACCTTGTCGCAGATCGTCGCCGCGACCCGGAGATCGTGGGTGATGAAGATCAGCGCCAGATCGAGCCGCGCCTTGAGGTCGGCGAGAAGCCGCAGCACCTGCGCCTGGATCGACACGTCGAGCGCCGAAACCGCCTCGTCGGCGATGATGATGCGCGGATCGAGCGCCAGCGCCCGGGCGATGCCGATGCGTTGGCGCTGGCCGCCGGAGAACTCGTGCGGGAAACGATCGACGGCGGAGGCGTCGAGCCCGACCATCGAGAGCAGCTCGGCCGCCTTGGCGAGCGCCTCCTTGACCGGCACGCCCGCCGCGATCGGCCCTTCGGCGACGATCCGGCCCACCCGGGTGCGCGGATTGAGCGAGCCGTAGGGGTCCTGGAACACCATCTGCATCCTGCGCCGCCAAATCCGCATCTGGCCGACCGACTGGCCCATGGTCTCGGCGCCCTCGATCTTGATCGAACCGGCCTCCGGGTCGATCAGCCGCACGAGACAGCGCCCGAGCGAGGACTTGCCCGATCCGCTCTCGCCGACGACGCCGAGCGTCTCGCCCCGCGCCAGATCGAAAGAGACGGATTTGACCGCGTGGACCACCCGGGCCGGCCGCATGAAGCCGCCCGACGTCACGTAGGTCTTGGTGAGCCCCTCGACCTCGAGCACGACGTCGCGGGCGCGCGGTTCGCTCGGTGGGGCGGCCGCCGGGTGACCGGTCGGGATCGCCGCGATGAGGGCCTTGGTGTAGTCGTGTTGCGGATCGCCGAGCACCGCGGCCGCCGTCCCGGTCTCCACCACCTTGCCCTGACGCATCACCACGACCCGGTCGGCGATGTCGGCGACAACGCCGAAGTCGTGGGTGATGAACATCACGGCGGTGCCGTGCTTCACCTGCAGCTCCTTGATGAGTTTCAGGATCTGCGCCTGGGTGGTGACGTCGAGCGCGGTGGTCGGCTCGTCGGCGATGAGCAGCACCGGATCGAGCGCCAGCGCCATGGCGATCATCACGCGTTGGCGCTGGCCGCCGGAGAGCTGGAACGGATAGGCGTGGATGGCGCGTTCCGGCTCAGGCAGGCCGACCTCGGTCAGAAGCGCCAGCGCTCGGGCCTTCCGTTCGACCGGGGTCAGAACATCGTGCGCCTCGAACACCTCGGCGATCTGCTCGCCGACCCGCATCAGGGGGTCGAGCGCGGTCATCGGCTCCTGGAAGATCATGCCGATCCGCCGGCCGCGGATCGCCCGCATCCCCGCGTCGTCGAGGTGGAAGAGGTCGACCCCGTCGAGTTTGGCGATGCCCTGAGCGACGCGGGTGCCGGGCGGCAGTAGGCCCATCACCGCATTGGCGGACATCGACTTGCCCGAGCCGCTCTCGCCGACGATCGCCAGCGTCTCCCCGGCTCGGATCTCGAAGGAGACGCCCTCGACGGCGAACAGGCGGTCGGCACCGGCCGGCAGTTCGATCGCCAGTTCGGTGACGGTCAGGACGGGGTCGCTCATCGCCGCCTCCTCAGTGGTGATCGCGCGAGGAACGCGGATCGAGGGCCTCGGCGAGACCTTCGCCGACCAGATTGATGGCGAGCACGGTGATCAGGATCGCCACACCGGGGAAGAACGACAGCCACCACGCCTGGCGCACGACGGTGCGCGCCGCGCCGATCATGTAGCCCCACGACATCACCGAGGGATCACCGAGCCCGAGGAAGGAGAGCGAACTCTCGAGCAGGATCGCCGTCGCCACCATCAGCGAGGCGAGCACCACGATCGGCGACACCACGTTGGGCAGGATCTGGCGGGTGATGATGGTGAAGTGCGATTGGCCGGCGAGAATCGCCGCCTCGACATATTCGCGCCGGCGCTGGGCGAGCACCTCGCCGCGCACCAGCCGCGCCACCGGCGGCCAGCCGACGACGCCGATCGCCACCACCACCGAGACGAGGCTCGGCTGGAAGATCGCGACCAGCACGATCGCCAGCGCGAAGCTCGGCACCGTCTGGAAGAACTCGGTGAAGCGCATCAGGAGGTCGTCGACGAGCCCGCCGAAATAACCCGCTATGGCGCCGATCGGCACGCCGACGGCGAGCGCGACCAGCGTCGAGACGATGCCGATCAGGAGCGACACCTGCGCCCCGTGGGCGAGCCCGCTCGCGACGTTGCGCCCCAGCGTGTCGGTGCCGAGCGGCACCATGGCGTTGGCGAAGGGCGGCAGGAACGGCCGCTGCACCATTTTCCACGGCGACTGCGGGTAGAGGTAGGGGGCGGCGACGGCGAGCGCCACCACCAGGGCCACCACGATCAGGCCGATCATCGCCAGCCGTCGGCGGCGGAAACGGGACCAGAAACCGGTCATACGGCCACCTCGATGCGCGGGTCGACCAAGCGGTAGACCCAGTCGGTCAGGATGTTGAACACGACCACCATGGCGGCGGAGACGAGGAAGACGCCGAGCAGCAGATTGTAGTCGCGCTGGAGCAGCGCCTCGTACATCAGCCGTCCGATGCCGGGCCAGGCGAAGACCGTTTCGGTCATCACCGCCCCGCCGACCATCTGTCCGGCCTGGAGGCCGGCCAGCGTGACGACGGGAAGCACCGCGTTGCGCAGCACGTGACGGCGCAGGATGACGCGCTCGGTCAGCCCTTTGGCGCGTGCCGTCTTGACGAAGTCCATGCGCGCCGTCTCGATCATCGAGGAGCGCGTCATGCGGACATAGACGGCGGTGAAGAAGAGCCCGAGCGTGACGGCCGGGAGCACCAGATGGCGCGACACGTCGAGCACGCGCTCAAGGAAGTTCTCGTGCCCACCGACCTCCTCGAAGCCGAAGCCGGGCAGCCAGTCGAGCCAGACCGAGAAGACCAGCACCGACATCAGCGCCATCCAGAACAGCGGCGTGGCGTAGAAGATCAACGAGACGGTGGTGATGAGCCGGTCGAGCGGGCGACCCTTGTTGGCGGCGGCCCAGGCGCCCATCGCGACGCCGATCACCAGCGAGAAGACGAAGGCCGCGCCGGTCAGGATCAGGGTCGCTGGCAGGCGGTCCATGACGAGATCGAACACCGGCATCTGCTGGCGATAGGAATAGCCGAGGTCGAGCCGCACGACGCCCCAGAGATAGAGCCCGAGTTGGGTCAGCAAGGGCTTGTCGAGACCGAACTTGACCCGGAGTTGCTGAAGGAAGATCTCGTCGGTGGCGCCGCTCTCGCCCGCCATCACCGCCGCCGGATCACCGGGGGCGAGATGGATCAGGAAGAAGTCCAGCACCACGATCGCCAGCACCACCAGGATGCCCTTGGCGAGGCGCGAGGAGAGGAACCAGAGCGTCTGCATCGATCATCCTCGTTCGTGTCGGCACCTCGGGGTGGTCGGCGCCCCCCTCATCCGCCCTTCGGGCACCTTCTCCCGCGAGGGGAGAAGGAAGAACCTCGCTTCGCTCGGGCACGAGCGTGCAACATGATCCGCGCACCGGCCGAAGGCCGGACTTCCCTTCTCCCCTCGCTGGAGAAGGTGCCCCGAAAGGGGCGGATGAGGGGGCGCCGCGAAGCGGCTCCGGCGCCCCACTCGATCACATCGTCCCGATCACTCGATCCAGGCGTCCTTGAACCCGTCGTTCACGCCGATGCCGGTGGTGATCAGGTTCTTGACGTTGCAGTGGGTGATGGTCGGGAACTTGAGGTCGATCAGCCAGGCGTAGACCGCGTCCTCCGAGAGCTTCTTCTGGACGGCGGAGTAGGCCTTCTGGCGGGCGCTGTCGGGGAAGCCGGTCGCGCCCTCGGCGAAGAGCTTGTCGACGTCGGCGTCGACGTAGCCGCCGACGTTGTTGAACGGCGAACCCTTGGAGATGTTGGTCGAGACATAGGCGCGCGACACGCCGAGCGCCGGATCGCCGTACTGGTAGAGATAGGTGGTCGAGATGTCGAAATCCCAATCGCCCATCTTCTTGTTCCAGCCGGCGACGTCGGTGGCGATCAGCTCGACCTTGATTCCGACGTCCTCGAGGTTCTGCTTGATCGCCTCGGCCCAGCGCTGCCACGTCTCGCCGTAGGGCATGTAGGGGAAGCGGATGACCTCGCCCTTGTAGCCCATCTCCTTGAGGAGTGCCTTGGCCTTGGCCGGATCGTAGTCGTACTTCACGACCGCCGCGTCGTCGCGGAAGGCGGTGGAGTCGGCGAACGGCCCGGTCGAGACTTTGCCCATGCCGTTCCACAGCGCCTCGTGGGCGAACTTGCGGTCGATGGCGTAGGAGACCGCCTTGCGGAAGCGCACGTCGGCGGTGACGCCCTGGCGATGGTTGAACCACAGCCACGCCTGCGGCGCGAAGAACTCCCAGCCCTTGTCGGTGATGCAGGCGTTCTTGGTCTTGGCGAGACGGGCGACGTCGAAGTTCTCGACCGATCCGCCCGGCAGGATGTCGATCTTGCCGGTCTCGAAGGCGACCGCGCGGGCGGCGGCATCCGGGATCACGTGCCAATAGATCTCGTCGAGATGGGGCAGGCCCTTCTCGTAATAGTCGGGGTTCTTGACCAGCCGGATGTGCGAGCCCTTGACCCATTCGCCGAACTTGAACGGACCGGTGCCGATCGGCGCGTTGTTGGCCGGGTTGGTCTTGAAGTCGGTGCCTTCATAGATGTGCTTCGGCACCATCGGCAGCGTGCCGGCCTCGAACATGCGGATGAAGGGACCGAAGGTCTCCTTCAGCTTGAAGACGACGGTGAGATCGTCCGGCGCGGTGATGCTTTCGACGTGCGAGAGCGAGGCGCGGGTGCGCGGGTTGGTCTCGCGCAGGAACTTGTCGGCCGAGAAGACGACGTCGGCCGAGGTGAAGGGCTTGCCGTCGTGCCACTTCACGCCCGGATGGAGCTTGAAGGTGTAGGTCAGGCCGTCGGGCGAGATCTCCCAGGAGGTGGCGAGCTGGGGATGCGGCTTCAGTTCGGTGTCGAAGCGCAGCAGGCTCTCGAAGATGTTGCCGCCGACCATCTGAGCGGGCGCGTTCTGGACGATGCCGGTCATGATGCCCGGCGGTTCGGGCTGAATCACGACGTTGGCGCGCCCCCCCTCCTTGGGGCCGGCGAGGGCAGGACCCGCGAGCGCGGCGGCGAGGACGAGGGACGTGGCGAGGGTTCCCAGGAGTTTCGCTTTCATGACGGCCGGTTCCTCCGGATTGGGGGTGGTCGAGGATGCGAGGCTTCAGTTTCGCGAGGCGCGAGGCGCCCCGTCGTTCCGTCGAGGCGCGGGTGCCTCAGTGCTCGAAGTCGGGCGCGACCCGGCGGGCGATCCGCAGGAAGGCGTCCCACTCGGGGTCGTCGAGACCGCTGTCGACGTGCAGCGCGTCCCAGGTCTCGTATTGGCGGGCGGTGATCTCGGCGATCTCCGCCGAGGGCAGGCGCAACGGCCGGCCGGTTGCCATCGCCGCGAGCTGCGCCTGACAGGCGCGCTCGAGATTGTGCATCAGCACGAAGGCTTCGCCGACCGTGCGGCCGCAGGTCATCAGACCGTGGTTGCGCAGGATCATCGCCTTGCGAGTGCCGAGGTCGGCCACCAGACGCTCGCGCTCGGCGAGATCGAGCGCCATGCCCTCGTAGTCGTGGAAGGCGAGGCGGCCGTGGAACTGCAGCGACCACTGGTTCAGCGGCAGCAGCCCCTCCTCGAGGCAGGAGACCGCGACGCCCGCGACCGTATGGGTGTGCAGCACGCAGCCGACGTCCGGCCGCGCTCCGTGGACGGCGGAATGGATGGTGAAGCCGGCGGCGTTGATGCCGTGGCCGAGCGGATCGTCGATCACGGTGCCGTCGAGGTCGACCGTCACCAGCTCCGATGCCTTCACTTCGTCGAAGCGCTTGCCGTAGGAGTTGAGCAGGAACAGCTCGCCCTGCGGCGCCTTGGCCGAGATGTGGGTGTAGATGCTGTCGTCCATGCCGAGATGGGCGATCAGCCGATAGGCGGCCGCCAGATCGGTGCGCTCCTCGGGGATGTTGCCGCCCGTCGCGGTGGTCGTGATCGCGTTCATGCCCGCCGTCCCTCCCGGGATGCGCCCCGCGCGCCGTCGCGCCGGGCGCCGTTTGACGAGCTAAGGGTAAACACATAGAATCTGAATTGTCGACAGTCGACAGAGTTGAATTTTCGAGCAACCCAAACGGCGGGCGAGGGGAGATCGGCATGAACGACGCGCAGGGTGGAGCGACCCTCGAAGCCGAATCCGGCCGGCTCCCGCCACTCGCCGCCGACGACCTCGTCAACCGCATCGCCGCGCGCCTCACCGAAGCGATCGTCGGCGGCCGCTTCGCGCCCGGCGAACGGCTCAACGAGGTCCATCTGGCGAACGAACTCGGCGTGTCGCGGGCGCCGCTGCGCGAGGCGGCGCGGCTCCTGGAAAATCGCGGTCTGGTGGTGGCGCTGCCCCGGCGCGGCTTCTTCGTGCGCGCGCTCGACGCCAAGGGCCTCGACGAGATCTACGATCTGCGCATCTGTCTGGAGCGTCACGCGGGCCTGCGGGTCTGCGAGCGCCTCACCCCGGCCATGGCCGAGGCCCTGACGGCGCAAGCGGCCCGCATCGCCGCCTTCGTCCACGATCCCGGCCGGCAGGTGGAAGAGGACTTCGCCTTCCACCGGATGATCCAGGTCTTCGCCGACAACGAGCGGGCGCTGCGCGTCTACGACGAGCTGACCCACGAGATGCGCTTCGGCATCAGTGTGATCGGCCATCTCTATGCCGATCCGGAGGTGATCGCCCGCACCCACGACCCCGTCCTCGACGCCCTTCTGTCGCGCGACGGTGCCCGCTGGCTCGCGGCGATCGATGTCCACGTCGGCGTGGCCCGCGACAACGTCGTGCGCCTCTTGGCCGAGCGCGAGGCGCGCGGCAAGGGCTGAGACGAGGCTGCGGGCCGGGCGCTTCATGGCATCGCCCCCGCCGCCTCGAAGGCGCTCGCCGCGGCGAGCACCCGGGCATCCGCCCCGCGCGCCCCGATGATCTGGAGCGAGGTGGGGAGCTCCGTCGCCGTCGGTGTGGTCGGCACCGCGGCGGCCGGTTGTTGGCTGAGATTGATCGGGAACGAGAACCCGGCCCAGAGATGCCAGCGCGCGAGACCGCTGCCCTCGGGCACCTCGAGCCCCGCCCCGAACGGCACCACGGCCGCCCCCGGCGACACCACGAAGTCGTACTGCGCGAGCAGCCGGTCCATTTCCGTGCCGAAGGCCGCGCGCGCCACCTGCGCCGAGACGAGATCGACGGCGCTCATCGCGCCCCCCGCCGCCGCGACCTCGAGGAAACCGGGATCGACGTCGCCGCGCAACGCCTCCGGCACCAGGGTCAGCCGGGTGGCGGCACCGCTGAACCAGTGCTTCTCGAAGATGTCGGTGACCCGGTCGGCCATCGGCAACGCGATCGGCTCGAGGATCGCACCGAGATCCTCCAACCGCCGCATCGCAACAACAAAGGCCTCGGCGACCGCCGGATCGACCGCCCCGCACGGCGGCGCCGACCAGACGCCGACCCGCGCGCCCTGCCAGATCGCCTCGGGCGCCGCGTCGAGCGCGTCGAGCACGCCCGCCCCTTGCGACCAGTCAGCGAGATCGCGCCCCGACATCGCCGCGAGCATCGGCGCGAGATCGGCCGCATGGCGCGCCATCGGCCCGAGATGGGCGACGGTGCCGAAGGAGGACGCCGGATAGGCCGGGACGCGCCCGAAGGTCGGCTTCAGCCCGGCGATGCCGCAGAAGGCCGCCGGCACACGTATCGAGCCGCCGCCGTCGGTGCCGAGATGCAGAACGCCGGCACCCGCCGCCGCCGCGACCGCCGCCCCGCCCGACGAGCCGCCGGAGGTGAGGTCGGGGTTCCAGGGATTGCGGGTGATGCCGTGGGCGCGGCTGTCGGTCACCGCCTTCCAGCCGAATTCCGGCGAGGTGGTGAGCCCGATGAAGACCGCGCCGGCGGCCCGCATCCGCGCGACGGCGGGGGCGTCTTCGGCGAAAGGAGTGTCCGAGGTGGTGCGGCTCCCGTAGCGCACCGACCAGCCCTCGACCCAGACGATGTCCTTGAGCGTGGTCGGGATCCCGTCGATCGGCGACAGCGGCGCGCCCGCCCGCCAACGCGCTTCGGAGGCTTGCGCCGCCGCGAGCGCCCCGGCCCGATCGATCGATACGAAGGCGTTGAGCGCAGGGTCGATCGCCTCGGCCCGGTCGAGCGCCGCCCGCGTCACCTCGACCGGCGACAGCGCGCCGGCCGCGAAGGCGCGGCCGAGCGCCGCCACGCGGGGGCCTTCGTCGGGAAGAACGAACGATCGTGACGAAGGCATGCCAAACCCCCTGCTCGAAAAAGCGGCGATCGCTGTCGCTGCTCTATCCGAAGGCAATCATGCGGGGCTCGTTCGAGATCATAAAATGTATTATTTTGACGCCAATCACACATTTCATGGATGAATGAATGACCCTCACCGTCCGCCAGGTTCGTTACGTCGTCGAGGTCGCCCGGCTCGGGTCGATCCAGGCGGCGAGCCGCGAATTGGGCATTTCCCAATCGTCGATCCTCGCGGCGATCGACATCGCCGAGGCCGACATCGGCGCGGAGATGTTCATCCGCCGCCCCTCCAAGGGCATGCAGACGACGCCGGCCGGAGAGCGCTTCGTCGCCGCCGCGCGCGGCCTCGTCGCCGCCGAGACCGAGTTCGTCCGCGAGATCGGCGCGCTCGCCGATGGTCCGCCCCGCACCATCCGCATCGGCTGCTTCGAGCCCTTCGGCCCGCTGTTCCTGCCCGAGGTCCTGAAGCGGCTGATCGCGCGCACCGGGCCGATCGACATCAACCTGCTCGAGGCCGATCAGCATCGGCTGCGCGACTGGCTCGACACCGGCCACGTCGACGCGGCCGTGACCTACGAGATGGGCCCGCCGTTCTCCGGCGAGGTGACGCGGATCTGTCGCATGCCGGCCCATGTCCTGGTGCGCGCGGACGATCCCTTGGCCGCGCTTCCCGCCGTGCCGCTCGCCGCGATCGCCGACCGGCCGATGATCCTGCTCGACCTGCCTCAGACCGGCGCCTATCTCTCGACCATCTTCGACATGTCGGGCCTCGGCCGCCGCATCGGCTTCCGCACCCGGTCCTACGAGACGGTGCGCGCGGCCGTCGCCGCGGGCTTCGGCATCGCGGTTCTGAACATGCGGCCGATCTCGCCGGTGATGGGCGACGCGCCCCATCTGGTGCGCCGCCCCATCGCCGATCCGCTGCCGCCGCCGGCCCTCGTCGTCGTCGACCCTTACGGCGCCCGCAAACCGCGCTTCCTGTCCGACTTCATCGCCGAGATGCAGGGCTTCTTCCGCGATCTCGGGCCCTCGCGCTTCGCGGTCGCGACACCCGAGGTCGAGGCACGGCTGTTCGACATCTGAGGCTCTTCATGGCTTTCACCCTTCGAAAGCCCGACGCCCGGGTCAATTCCTCAGATCGCCCCCGTCCACCTTCGGGGCCCACTCCCTGGTGGGGTCGAACCATCGCATCGATTCACACGTCACATGGTGAACGCCGCCCGATTTTCTTTTGGAAGCACGACCGGCGCATTCGGATAAGATCGGCGCCTCGAGGGTCTTCGAAGTGCGACACCCGTTCGATGCGCTCGACGGCGGCCCGCTGCAAGTTCGCAAGCATCGCGTCGAGGAAAGAAGCGTGATCGATCATCTCCCGACGCCCCGGTCACAACCGTCGGAACGAGAGACCACCGGTTCGCCCGCCCAACGCGGCCGGATGCCGATGTGGCATTCGATCCGCATGGAACTCGAACACGAGATCCGCTCCGGTCTGATCGGACCGGGAAGTCGGTTGCCGTCGGAACACGACCTGGCACAACGGTGGAGCGTCAATCGCCACACGGTGCGCGCCGCCTTCGCCAGTCTCGCTGCGCATGGTCTGGTGGTGGCGCGCCGCGGCGCCGGCGTCTTCGTCGCCGAGCGGCCGGCGGAATACCCGATCACGCGCGATTCCAAATGGAGCGAGATCGAGGAGCGGTTCGCCGCCGCGGCGTCCGGTCATCTCGTCGCTTCGCATCGCCGCACCGCCCAGGGGCGCGTCGCCGAACTCCTCGGGCTCGAGCCGGGGCACGACCTGATCGTCGTGGAATCGGTGCGCAGCGCGACGCCGCGCATCGTCGGCTACGGCTATCACAGCTTCGATGCGGCACGCTTCGCCGGCATCGACGAGACCTTCGCCCGGACCCGCAGTTTCACCACGGCGATCGCCGCCCATGGCGTGCCGCGGTTCTTCCGCACCTCGACCTGGATCGACTGCCGCATGCCGCGCGACGTCGAAGCCACCGCGCTCGACATCGGCAACGATACGCCCGTCATGATCATGTCCTATGTCGATGCCGATCCGGACGGACGGCCGATCCTCTTCGGCATCGCGGTGTTGCCGCCGGGAAGCCTGACGCTGCGCATCGATACCTGATCCGCCTCGCTTCGCGTGGTCCGGCGCCGCCCCGAAAGGCCGAGCCGCGGGCCGAGCGATATCCTTCGCCGTCGATGTCATCGCTCCGTCAGCTTGTCTAGTCATCCTAGACAGGCCGAACGTCCGACGACATCGAGACCGCCATGATCGAATTCCTCGCAGGCCGATTGCTGCGCATGACGGTGACCCTGGTCGTCATCGTTTCGGCCGTGTTCTTCGCGGTGCGGCTCTCGGGCAATCCGGTCGACTACATCATGCCGGAAGGGCTCGACGCCGACGGGCGACGGGAGATGATCGCCTATTGGGGGCTCGACCGGCCGGTCCTCGTCCAGTTCGAACTGTTCTGGCGCGCGATGTTCGAGGGCAATTTCGGCCTCGGGCTGGTCGAGCGCCGTCCGGTCGCCGAGATCTTCGCCGATCGCCTGTGGCAGAGCCTGTCGCTGCTCGTCGCCACACTCGCCGTCACGATCGTCGTCGGCATTCCGGTCGGCATCTTCACCGCGCTCAGACGCCGCACTGCGGTGGGGGGCGTGGCACTGCTCGCCGCCTTCCTCGGCTACGCGGTGCCCAACTTCGTCCTCGCCATCCTGATGTTGCTCATCTTCTCCTACACGCTGCACTGGCTTCCCAGTTCCGGGTCGGGGACGCTCCTCCACTACGTGATGCCGACGATCGCGCTCTCCGCCTTCTTCGTCGCCGCGCTCGTCCGCTACACCCGCAACGCCATGCTCGACGTGCTGTCGCAGGACTACATGCGGACGGCACGGGCCAAGGGCCTGCCCGAGCGGGTGGTGATCTTCAAACACGGTCTGCGCAATGCGCTGATCCCGGTCATCACCGTGCTGGGGTTGCAGATGACCTCGCTGGTCGCCGGCGCGATCGTCGTGGAAACGGTCTTCGCCTGGCACGGCGTCGGCGATCTCCTCATCCATGCGACGCTGCGCCGCGACTATCCGGTTCTGCAATTCGGCGTGCTCGCCATCGCCTGCGCCGTGGTGGCGATCAATCTTCTGGTCGATCTCGCCTATGCGGCGATCGACCCACGCATCCGCTTCGGTCGTACCGACGGGGGGATCGCATGAGCGAGGCGTCCGCCGCGGCGATCGCGCCGCTGCCATCGATCTCGCGTCGCATCTCCGCGACGCTGCGACGCGACCCGGTGCTCGTCGTGGCGGGCCTGCTCGCCCTGGCCCTGTTGGTGCTGGCGATCGCTGCGCCGCTCCTCTCGCCCTTCGATCCGGATCAGCAGAAGCTGCTCGCCCGATTGCGCCCGCCGGTGGGCTTCGACGGCGCGAGGGTGGGCTACTGGCTCGGCACCGATCAGCTCGGTCGGGACATCCTGTCGCGCACCCTGCACGGTCTGAGGCTCACCCTGGCGCTGGCGCTGTTCGGCGCGGTGGTCGGGCTGGCGCTCGGCGCGGTGGTCGGAACGATCTCCGGCCTCGTCGGCGGGATCGTCGACGATCTCGCCATGGGCTTCGTCGATCTCGTCATCTCCTTGCCCTTCGTGCTGGTGGCGCTCCTGGTGATCGCGCTCGCCGGCACCGACATGCTGGTGCTGATCGTCGTCCTCGGCCTCGCCTACTGGGCGCATTTCGCCCGGCTGATCCGGGCTCAGGTGTTGGCCCTGCGCAACCTGCCCTATGTCGAGGCGGCGCGCGCCTCGGGGGCCGGGGGGCTGCGCATCGCGCTCGTCCACATGGCGCCGAACATCGTCTCGCCGGTGATCGTGATGTTCACGCTGAACGTCTCGAACCTGATCCTGCTCGAGAGTTCCCTCTCCTTCCTCGGCCTCGGCGTCCAGCCGCCGACCGCGACCCTCGGGTCGATGGTCGGCCAGGGCCGCGACTACATGGCATCCGCCCCCTGGGTGGTGGCCGCTCCCGCCGTCGTCATCGTCCTCGTCGCCCTGGTGGTGATGCTGGTCGGCGATGCGCTGCGCGACCGCTTCGACGTGCGCCTGCGCGAAAGATGACATCGCCCTCGCCACCGGCGGGGATCCGCCGGTCGCCCGATCCCATCGGTGCCGCAGATCCGGCCCGCTTCGAACGGAGACCTCGATCCATGATCCGCTTCTCGCTCCCCGGCGCCATCGCCGCGGCCGTCTGCGCCGCGGTCGTCCCGGCCGCCGCCCAGACCCTGACGGTCGGCGTGCAGAACATGTCGCCCTACATCGATCCGGGCCGCGACCACTCCAACGTCGGTTCGCAGCAGTATTACAACGTCTTCGACACGCTGCTCGAGAAGGACCACACCCGTCCGGAGAGCGTGTGGAAGCCGGGTCTCGCCACCTCGTGGAAGCTGATCGCGCCCAACGTGATGGAGCTGAAGCTGCGGCAGGGGGTGAAGTTCCACAACGGCGATCCGCTGACCGCCGACGACGTGGTCTTCACCATCGACCGCATCATCCACACCGACTTCGCCCCCTACCTGATCCGCAAGCGCGACTTCGTCCCCAACTTCGACAAGGTCGAGAAGATCGACGAGGAGACGATCCGCATCACCACGGCGAAGCCGGAGCCGCTGTTCGAGACGCTGCTCAACATCCAGCAACTGATGATCGTGCCGAAGAAATACGTGATGGCGCTGACCGGCGATCCGAACGTCGCCGAAGCCGGCGACTTCGAGGCCTTCGGTCTCAAGCCGGTCGGCACCGGTCCCTACAAGGTCACCGAATACGTCCCCAACCAGAAGCTGGTGTGGCAACGCTTCGACGGCTTCTGGGGTGACAAGGCGCCCTACGAAAAGGTGGTGCTGACCCGCATCCCCGAGCTTTCGGCCCGCATCACCGCGCTGAAGAACGGCGAGGTCGACCTGATCACCAACGTGCCGCCGGATCAGATCGCCCAGATCGAGAGCGACGCCAAGCTCAAGGTCGAAGGCATGGTGACGCCGCTCTTCCACGTCGTCATCTTCAACACCCAGCACCCGAAGATGACCAAGGACCTGCGCAAGGCGCTGTCGCTGGCGATCGACCGCGAGACGCTCAATCAGGCGCTGTGGAACGGCAAGGCGGTGGTGCCCTCGACCCACACCTATCCGCAGTACGGCCCGCTCTACATGCCGGAGCTGAAGACCTTCCGCTACGATCCGGCGGAGGCCAGGAAGCTGGTCGCCGCCTCCGGTTACGACGGCACCCCGATCCGCTTCGACACCCAGGCCGCCTATTACACCAACGGTCTCCTCGCCGCCCAGGCGATCCAGGAGATGTGGGCGGCGATCGGCGTCAAGATGCAGATCAACGTCGACGAGAAGTGGTCCGGCGCCGACCCGACGATGATGTCGCGCAACTGGTCGAACCCGATGTACTTCCCCGATCCGGTCGGATCCTTCGGCACCATGTGGGCGCCCAAGGCCGCCTCGTTCACCGAGGGCCGGTTCGAGCCGAACGAGGCCTATGCCGCGGCGTGGGAGCGCTTCCGCTACTCGACCGCGGTCGAGGATCGCAAGAAGGCCTATGCCGAACTGATGGAGCGGATCGCCGACGACCCGCCGGTGCTGCCGCTCTACCAGCCCTACGAGTCCTACGGCATGCGCAAGTCGCTCGGGTGGAAGCCCCAGCCCGGCCACATTCCCTACGTGCTCGACTTCCGCGCCGAGTCCGTCTCGGCCAAGTGACGATCCCATCGCCCGACGAGCCCGGCGTCCGCGCCGGGCTCGTCCCGTCGTCGCAGGAGATGCCCCATGACCAGCGTTCGCCTCGCCGTCGTCACCGACGTCCATCACGGCGCCGACACCTTCACCAAGAAGGGAACCGCGGCGCTGCCGCTCCTCGACGAGTTCCGCCGCTTCGTCGCGGAGGCGAAACCGGATCTGGTCCTCGACCTCGGTGACCGCATCTCCGACGTCTCGCGCGAGATCGATCTCGCCCTCGAGGCGGAGGTGGCGGAGGCGTTCCGCGGCTTCGCCGTCCCCGTCCTGCACATCCCCGGCAACCACGATCGCGACCATCTCTCGATCGCCGACAACGAGCGGCTGTTCGGGCAGACGATGGCGCACGAGGTGGTCGACGTCGGCGACTGGCGGGTGGTGCTGTGGCGCGCCGACAGCCTGATCCGCCGACCGGGTGGGTTCCTCCTCACCGAATACGACCTGCTCGCTCTGGCCCGCATCGTGACGGAAACCGACCGGCCGCTGGCGATCGTCAGTCACGTGCCGATCTCCGGACATTCGCAGGAAGGCAACTACTGGTTCTCCGCAAACCCGGACGCGGCGACCTACCCCGGCGCCGATCGGGTCCGCGCGGTTCTTCGCGCCGCTCGGGTACCGATCGTGTGGATCGCCGGCCACGTCCACTGGAACACCGCGACGGTGGTCGACGGCATCCCGCATCTGACGCTGCAGTCCTTGACCGAGACCTTCACCTGCCACCCCGAACCCGCCGCGGCCTGGGGGCTCCTCGAGCTTTCCGACAGCATCCTCTGGCGGGTCTTCGGCCGCGATCCTTTCGTCTTCGAGACGACCGCGGAGCGCGCCGGACGGCGCTGGGTGCCGCCTTTGCCGCGCTTCGCCGATCACCCCGAACATCGCCTGCGGCTCGCCGCGCGAAGGGTCGAGGAGGCGGCGGAATGACGGCCGAGACGTCCCGCCCGCCGCTGATCGAGGTCGAGAACCTCTCGGTCGAGTTCCGCTCCGATCGCGCCACCGTGCAGGCGGTGAAGTCCCTCTCTTTCTCGATCGGCGCCGGCGAGACGGTGGCGATCGTCGGCGAAAGCGGATCGGGCAAGTCGGTGACGGCGCTGTCGATCATGGGTCTGATCGGCCGCGAGGGCGGCACGGTGACCGGCGGCCGTATCCGCTTCCACGCCGGGGGCCGCGAGGTCCGCGATCTCACCCGCGTCGACGAACGCACCCTGCGTCGGATCCGTGGCGATCGCATCGCCATGATCTTCCAGGAGCCGATGACCTCGCTCAATCCGGTCTTCACCATCGGTGACCAGTTGGCCGAGACCTTCGTCCTGCATCAGGGGCTGAGCCGCGCCGAGGCGGCGCAGCGTGCCATCGGGATGCTGGAGCGGGTGCGGATCGCCGACGCGCGGCGCCGTCTGACCCAGTATCCGCACGAACTCTCGGGCGGCATGCGTCAGCGGGTGATGATCGCCATGGCGCTCGCCTGCCGGCCGGCGCTGCTCGTCGCCGACGAACCGACCACCGCTCTCGACGTCACCATCCAGGCCGAGATCCTGACCCTGATCCGCGAGTTGCAGCGCGAGATCGGCATGGCGGTGTTGTTCATCACCCACGATCTCGCGGTGGTCGCCGAGATCGCCGACCGCGTCGTGGTGATGCGCGACGGCGAGAAGGCGGAGGAGGCCGAGGTCGGCGCTTTCTTCGCCGCCCCGAACCATCCCTATTCGATGGCGCTGCTCGCGGCCGTACCGCGCCTCGGCACGGCCCATCGGCGTCCCGCCCCGTCGAACGCCGCTCCCGTGCTCGAGGTCGAGGGTCTCGTCCGGCGCTTTCCGGTCCGGCGCGGCGTTCTGCGCCGCCACGCCGGCGACGTCCATGCGGTGACCGACGTCTCGTTCACGCTGCGACCGGGTGAGACGCTCGGGCTCGTCGGCGAGTCGGGCTGCGGCAAGTCGACCACCGGGCGGGCGCTGATGCGGCTGATCGAACCGACCGCCGGCCGGGTGCGGATCGCCGGTCGCGACGTCTCCGGGCTCACCGGCGCGGCGTTGCGGGCGATGCGTCGCGATGTGCAGATGATCTTCCAGGATCCCTACGCCTCGCTCAATCCGCGTCTCACCGCCTTCGCCTCGGTCACCGAACCGCTCGCCGTGCTCGAGCCGTCGATGAACCGCGACGCACGGCGCGCCGTCGCCGAACGACTGATGCTGCGGGTCGGGCTGGAGCCCGCCCATCTCGACCGCTATCCGCACCAGTTCTCCGGCGGCCAACGGCAGCGCCTCGCCATCGCTCGGGCCTTGTCGCTCGGGCCGAAGGTGATCGTCGCCGACGAGCCGGTCTCGGCGCTCGACGTCTCGGTCCGCGCCCAGGTGATCGAGCTGATGCGCGAGCTGCAACGCGATCTCGGCGTCGCCTATCTCTTCATCTCGCACGACATGGCGGTGATCGAGCAGGTCGCCCACCGCGTCGCCGTCATGTACCGCGGCGAGATCGTCGAGATCGGCCCGACCGCGACCGTGCTCGGCGACCCCCGCCACGACTACACTCGCCGCCTGATCGCCGCGGTTCCGGTCGCCGACCCGCGCCGCCGCCCGGGTGATCGCACCGCGGACACCACCGATCTGGCGAGCCCGATCCGCCCGGTCGGCTGGCGTTCGCCGGCGACGGCGATGGTCGAAGTGGGACGCGGTCGCTTCGTCCGCCGGTCGGTCGGCGTCGACGATCGCTCCGAGCCCGCAAGGTCATCGCTTCCGAATGCGGCTGCCGCGACCGAGACGGTCGGCCCGATCGGGCGCGAATCCGCCTTCGGTGTCATCGCGACGATGCACGAGCCCGCCACAGAGTAACCGAACCGATGCGGTGTCGCTCCGATGGAGCCACCGCGTCCCTCCTCCCCGGCCGGTACGCCGGAGGCCGCCGAATGCCGTCGACTCTCCTCGCCATCGCCCTGCGTGCGGTTCGCGCCGCGGTCACGTTGCTGCTCTGCGTGACCGTCGTCTTCGTGGCGCTGCGCGCCGCCGGCGATCCGTCCGAACAGTTGTTGCCGGCAGAGACGCCGCCGGACGTCCGTGCCGAATACCGGGCCGCCTGGGGGCTCGACCGCCCCATCCCGATACAATACGCGACCTGGCTCGCACGCATCGGCGAGGGTGATTTCGGCCGTTCGTTCGCCGACGGTGGCCCGGCCTTCGACGCGGTCGTCGAGGCTCTGCCGCGCACGCTGTTGCTCGGCGGGACGGCGTTGTCGTTGGCCCTGGTCGTGGGCCTGACGATCGGCGTCGCCGCCGCGTTGCGCCACGGCACGGCGCTCGACCGCGGCCTGATGGGCGTCGCCGTGCTCGGATATTCGATGCCGGTGTTCTTCCTCGGCATCCTGTTCATCCTGTTCTTCGTCCTGCATCTGCGGATCCTGCCGTCGTCGGGAGCCACGACGCCGTGGCATCTGATCCTGCCGTCGGTGACGCTCGCCCTGCCGCTCGCCGGGCGGATCGCCCGCTTCGCCCGCACCGCGACGCTCGAGGTGATGGGTCGCCCCTTCGTCCGGGCGGCGCGCGCCAAGGGGCTCGGCCGCATCGCCGTCGTCGTTCGCCATGCGCTGCCCAATGCGGCGATCCCGCTGCTGATGTTCCTCGGCATCGAGATCGGCCTCACCCTTTCGGGCGCCGTCGTCACCGAGACGATCTTCGCCTGGCCGGGGCTCGGGCGGCTCCTCGTCGATTCCGTCGCGCTGCGCGACCTGCCGGTGGTCCAGGCGGTGATCCTGACCGTCACCGCGATCATCGTCGCCGCCAATCTGGCGGTCGACGTCCTCCATGCGCTGGTCGACCCCAAGGTCGATCTGGCGCGCACCCTGGGGAGCGGCCGATGAGCCTCGCCGCATCGTCCACGACGGCGCGCACCGCCACCCTTCCGCCGACGGTGATCGTCTGTATCGGTTGGCTCGCCGCGATGGTGATCGTGGCCCTCGCCGCCGATCTCCTCGCCCCGACCCACTATACGACGCAGGACCTCGCCGCCCGCTTCCGCCCGCCGGCCTTTCTCGCCGGTGGCGACGCGCGGCATCTGCTCGGCACCGACCACCTCGGCCGCGACATGGTCTCGCGGCTCGTCTACGCGGTCCGCACCTCGATCCTCATCGCCTTCCTCGGCACGCTGATCGGCGCCGTCTTCGGCACGCTCGTCGGCCTCGCCGCCGGGCGGATGCGCGGCCTCGTCGACATGGCGGCGATGATGGCGACCGACATGCAGACGGCGCTGCCGTCGCTGTTCATCGCCATCACCTTCCTCGCCTTCTTCGGCAACCACATCCTGCTCTTCGTGGTGTTGGTCAGCCTCGAGGGGTGGGAGCGCTACGCCCGCCTCGCCCGCGGGCTCGCGGTCTCGGAGCAGGCGTCCGACTACATCCGCGCCGTCGAACAACTCGGGGCGCGGTCGAGCCGTATCGTCTTCCGCCATCTGCTGCCCAACATCCTCGCCTCGCTGGTGGTCCAGGCGACGCTGAACTTCCCGGGCACCATCCTGCTGGAGACGTCGCTGTCGTTCCTCGGGCTCGGCGTCCAGCCGCCCGGCACCTCGCTCGGCCTGATGCTCGGCGAAGGCCGCCGCTACCTGCTCAACGCGTGGTGGATCGCGGTGCTGCCCGGCGTCGTCATCTTCCTGACGACGCTCGCCATGAGCCTCTTCGGCGATTGGCTGCGCGACCGCCTCGATCCGACCGTCGACCCCGCCCGATGAGGACGCCGTGACCCGTTCCCTTTGGATCGATCCGCCCACGAAGCTCGTCATCGGCGCCCATCGCGGCCTCGGCGGCGGTGCGCCCGAGAACACCCTCGCCGGCGCCGCGGCCGCCTTCGCCCTCGGGGTCGATTTCGTCGAGACCGATCTCCGGGTGACCCGCGACAGTATCGCGGTGGCGCTCCACGATGCCGACTTCGCCCGTGTCGCAGGTGACCCGCGCCGCATCGCCGATCTCGATCTCACGGCAGCGCGGCGGGTGAAGCCGGACATGCCGACCATCGCGGCGATGATCGACCTCGCCCGGTCTCGCGACCGCGGCCTCCTCCTCGACACCAAGCTCACCGAACCGGCGGTCCTCGAACCGGTCGTCGCGTCGCTCGTCGACCGGCTCGGCGATGGCCGGATCGCCTTCGGCGTCCGCTCGCTCACCGCCGCCGAGACCGTCGCCCGGACGGCGCCGGGCGCGCCCCTCGTCGGCCTCTTCGCCGATGTCGCGGACCATCCGGCGCTCGCCGAATGCGGAGCGCGTTGGGCGCGCCTCTGGCAGCACGATGCCGCCGCCGCCGCGATCGATCGGCTTCACCGGCTCGGCCTGTCGGTCCTGGTGATGGCCGGCCGACCGACCCCCACGGAGGTCGGGGCGATCGCCGCCGCCGACCTCGCTCGCCTGATCGGCGACGGCATCGACGCCGTCATGCTCGACGATCCGATCGTCGCTCTCTCGCTGCGCGACGGCCGCCGTCCGGTCACCGCGCCGATCGGTCCGTGAGACCGCCACCGATCCGGCTCCGGCGGAGGCCGGGCCCGATGATGCAGCCTCTTCCCTTCGTTCCCGAGGAGACGCAGACCATGTTCCCCATCGACGTCGCCATCGATCGCCGCCGGTTCCTCGCCGGTTCGGCCGTCGCCCCCTTCGCCCTCGCCGGGTTCGCGGCCCCGAGCGCCGCGGCGGCACGGCCGACCTTCACCGTCGCCGTCGCCGGCCTACCGCCGACCCTCGAACCGGCGCGGGAGCTCTCCAACGTCGGCACCCGCGTCACCTATTCGATCTTCGACACGCTCATCCGTCGTGATTTCCTCGGCTCCCCCGACGGCGGCGGATCGAAGCTGAAGCCGCATCTCGCCAGCGAGTGGAAGCGGGTGAGTCCGAGCGAGCTGATCATCACGCTGCGCCAGGGCGTGAAGTTCCACAACGGTGACGAACTGACGTCCGAAGACGTCGCCTACACCTTCCGCAACGGACGCCTGTGGGGCGAGAAACCGCAGATTCCGGCCGGCCGGCCCTATTTCGGCATTCTCGCCGGCTGCGACCCGATCGATCGTTACACCGTGCGCTTCCGCACCCGCGTGCCGGACGTGCTGCTGGAGCAGCGGCTCGCCTCCTGGTGCGCCTGGATCGTCAACAAGCGCGCCTACGAGGAGATGGGCTTCGAAGCCTATTCCAAGCGCCCGATCGCCACGGGACCCTATCGGGTGGTGTCGCACGCGCAGAACGACGCCACCGTGCTCGCCGCCTTCGACGACCATTTCCTCGGCCGCCCGACCGCCGAAAAGGTGATCTTCAAGGCGGTGCCGGAACTCGCGGCGCGCGTCGCCGGTCTCGTCGCCGGCGAGTTCGACCTCATCACCAACGTGCCGCCGGATCAGGTGGAGACGGTCGGGCGTTATCCCGACATCGACGTGCGATCGGTGGTGCTGGCCAATTCCCACGTGCTCGTCTTCGACAACCGCGATCCCGTCCTCGCCGACGAGCGCATCCGCCGGGCGCTCGCCGCCGCCATCGATCGGAAGAAGCTGGTCGACACCCTCTGGCTCGGCAAGGCGGAGGTTCCGGCGAGCCACAACTATCCGGAATACGGCGACATGTACGTCGAGGGGCGCAAGCTCGTCCATGATCCCGACCTCGCCCGCGCCCTCCTGAAGGAGGCGGGCTACAAGGGCGAGAAGATCGTCTACCGCACCCAGGCCAACTACTATACCAATGCGCTCGAAGCGGCGCAGATCCTGGTCGAGATGTGGAAAGCGGTGGGCATCGCCGCCGACCTGCAGGTGGTCGAGACCTCCGACCAGATGCGCGGCACCGGCGCGCAGATCTTCAACTGGTCGAACTCGACCCGCCTGCCCGATCCGCTCGGCGCCCTGTGGATCGCCTGGGGTCCGGGCGGCGAGGCGCAGGCCGCCAGATACTGGGCGCCGGACTCCGCCGCCGCGTTCAACCGCTACGGCCGCGCGCTCGAGGCGGAGACGGAACCGGCGAAACGCAAAGAGCTTTTCGCCCACATGCTCGACGAGTGGGAGGGCGAGGCGCCCGGCACCATCCTCTACCAGCCGTTCGAGGCCTACGCGATCCGCCGCTCGATCGGTTGGCGGCCGACCACCTTCTATTTCATGGACCTCGGGCCGGACAATCTGACCTTCCCCGGTTGATCGGGACGAAACGCGAGGACCCCGCCACGCGGCGGGGTCCCACTCATTTCTGAACCGGCCGGCGAGCCGTCACGGACCCGGGTCGCGCCGGGACGCTCACTCGGCGAGGCCGAGGCCGACCAGATGGGCGGCACCCTTCATCAGCCGGGGCTGATCCTTGACCTCGATCAGCAGACGCGGGGTCTCGCACCAATCGGCGACCGCCTTGAAGAAGGAAGGCCACAGCATCAGGCCCTCCCCCGGCAGCCAGTGGCGGTCGGCGTGACCGTCGGCGTCCTGGACGTGGACGTGGTGGAGGAGCGAGCCGGCGGCGCGGACGTAGTAATCGACCGGCGGGGCGCCGGTGGAGCGATGCGCATAGAGCGCGTGGCCGACATCGAGGGAGACCCGGACCGCTTCGCTGGCGAAGGACTTCACCAGTTCGACGCGGTCGTCGGGGTCCTTGTCCTCGATGTTCTCCATCACCAGCGTGCAGCCGATCTCCTCGGCCCGCTTCACCACCGCCGCGAGCGTCAGGTGGGTACGCTCGAAGAGGCTCTCGCGACCACGTCGATTGTAGTCGAGGTTGTTGGCGTCCCAGGTGGTGAAGGGCGAGTGGATCACCATCTGCGTCGCCCCGATCGCCTCGGCGGCCTCGAGCCCCTGCAACAGGCGGCTGGTCACCACGGCACGGATCTCGGGATCCTCGCTGTCGATCTTGAAGCCCCAGAACGGGCCGTGGATGCCGAGCCGGCCGTTCCAACCGGAGAGCACGCGCTTCGCCCGCTCGGCACGGTCGCGCCAGTCGCCGTCGAGCACGCTCGCCTCGAAGAAGTCCTGCAGCTCGAGGTCACGATCACGTTCGAACAGCCAGTCGCGATGCAGCTCGACCATGTCGAGGGAGAGGGCGGCGCCGAGCAGCGGCAGGGGGCGGGAAGCGGCGGTCATCGGGGAGGAATCCTCGGATTTTGGAAGGAGGAGCCACTTCTGCGAAATCTTCGTATCGGATCGATGACGGAAGACCATATCCGACCGAACAGCCGATCCGTGCCCTCCGCGCGCCGCGGCGTCATCGAAATGCAAGACGAACGTCATCGCTTATTCGTGCCGCGATCCTATCGAAACACACTGTCCGCACCGTGGTGAAATGTTTTTCGCCCGAAAAGCTTCGACGTCAATGTTTCTTCGGAGGTGAGTGCATGTATTCGTCGACCCGTCGTTCGGTCCTCCGTCTCGGCGCCGCGGGTGCCGGCTCGCTGATCCTGCCGCGCTTCGCCATCGCTCAGGGCGACAATCGTCCGTCGATCACCATCGCGGTGCAGAAGATCACCAACTCCAACACCCTCGACGTGCTGCGCGAGCAGTCGAACGTCGGCGAGCGGATCTTCTTTTCGCATCTCTGGGAGGGGCTGATCGGGCGCGACTGGCTCGGTGGGCTGAAGCAGATCCCGATGCTGGCGACGGCGTGGAAGCGCATCGACGCGCAGACCGTCGAACTGACCCTGCGTCCCGGCGTGAAGTTCCACAACGGCGCGGAGATGACCGCGGACGACGTGGTCTTCACCTTTTCGCGCGAGCGCATGTTCGCCAACACCGAGGCGAAGAAGCGCTCCACGCTCCAGGCCTTCGAGAACATTCCGATGCCGCGTCCGGGCAAGGAGTTGCCGGTCGAAGTTCCCGCCACGGCCCGCCGCGCCTGGCCCGACCTGATCCGCGTCGACGCGATCGACAGGTATACGGTGCGCTTCGTCAATGCGACGCCGGACGTCACACTCGAAGGCCGTCTGTCGCGCTACGGCTCGGAGATCATGAGCCGCAAGGGCTGGGAGGACAGCCCCAGCTACCTCGACTGGGCCCGCAAGCCGATCACCACCGGCCCCTATGCGGTGGTCGAGTTCAAGCCGGACGCTCACCTGATCCTCGAGGCGCACGACGATTATTGGGGTGGACGCCCGCCCTTGAAGCGCATCCGCTTCGTCGAGGTCCCGGAGGTGGCGAGCCGCGTCAACGGCCTCCTCTCCGGCCAGTATCAGTTCGCCTGCGACATTCCGCCGGACCAGATCGTCGGCATCGAGAAGAACGCCAGCTTCGAGGTCCAGGGCGGCACCATCCTGAACCATCGCCTGACCGTCTTCGACAAGCACCACCCGCAGCTCGCCGACCCGCGGGTGCGTCGCGCCATGACCCATGCGATCGACCGTCAGGCGATCGTCGACAGCCTGTGGGCCGGTCGCACGGTGGTGCCGAAGGGTCTGCAGTGGCCCTATTACGACGGCATGTTCGTCGCCGATTGGGACGTGCCGAAGTTCGATCTCGCGCTCGCCGCCGATCTCGTCGAGCAGTCGGGCTACAAGGGCGATCCGATCCCCTATCGCCTGCTCAACAACTACTACACCAACCAGGTCGCGACGGCGCAGATCCTGGTCGAGATGTGGAAGGCGGCCGGTCTCAACGTCGAGATCGAGAGCAAGGAGAACTGGACCCAGATCATGGAGCGCACCCCGACCCGCGCCGTGCGCGACTGGTCGAATTCCGCACCCTTCAACGATCCGGTCTCCTCGATCGTCAACCAGCACGGCCCCAACGGTCAGCAGCAGCAGATCGGCGAGTGGTCGAACGACGAGGCCAACAAGATGGCCGAGGTGATGGAGACCTCGACCGATCACGACACCCGCCGCAAAGCCTTCCGTCGCATGCTCGAGATCTGCGAGCGCGAAGATCCCGCCTACACGGTGCTGCACCAGAACGCGACGTTCACGGCGAAGCCGAAGTCGATCCGGTGGAAGGCCTCGCCGGCCTTCGCGATGGACTTCCGCGCCGGCAACTTCGCGATGTGATCGAGACACGGCTCGGGGGCCTCGGTCCCCGAGCCGCCCCTTCTTCGACGTGAAGATCGGAGAGCGATATCGAAATGGCGTCCGCTTCCCCCCTCATCCGTCTCGAAGGCTTGTCGGTCAGCTTCGACGGGGTCCGCGTCCTGCACGGCGTCGATCTCGATATCGGGCGCGGCGGGACGCTCGGTCTCGTCGGCGAATCCGGTTCGGGCAAGTCGGTGACCTGGCTCGCCGCGCTCGGGCTGCTGCCGGGCAAGGCGCGGATCGAAGGCCGCGCGCTCCTCGACGGCGAAGATCTGATCGCCGCGTCGGATCGCCGCCTCGACGCGGTGCGCGGCGGGCGCATCGCCATGATCTTCCAGGATCCGGCGAGCGCCCTCAATCCGGTGCTGACCATCCGCCGGCAGATCGGCGAGGCGCTCGCTCTGCATCGCGGCCTTTCGGGGCGCGCGGTCGGCGCCGAGGCGAAGCGCCTTCTCGATCTCGTGGGGATTCCCGACGCCGAACGGCGGCTCTCCGCCTATCCGCACGAATTCTCGGGTGGCCAGAACCAACGCGTCATGATCGCCATGGCGCTCGCCGGACAGCCGGATCTGCTCGTCGCCGACGAGCCGACGACCGCTCTCGACGTCACCATCCAGGCGCAGATCCTCGATCTCCTGGACTCGGTGCGGCGGGAGACCGGCATGGCGTTGGTGCTGATCAGCCACGACCTCGGCGTCGTCTCGCAGACCTGCGACCGCGTCGCGGTGATGTACGCCGGTCGGATCGTCGAGGAGGGTCCCTCGTCCCGTCTCTTCGCCGACCCGGCGCATCCCTACACGCGCGGACTGATCGGGGCCCTGCCGCCGCTCGACGGGTCGCGCCGGCGCCTCGTCTCGATCGCCGGGACGGTGCCGGACCCGCGTGACCCGCCACCCGGCTGCGCCTTCGCGCCGCGCTGTCTGCACTCGGACCGCCGCTGCACCGGCGACGTCCCGCAGATCGAGCCGATCGAAGCCGACCGGCGCATGGCCTGCGTCCTCGCCGTCCATCGACGCAGCGAGATCGCGGCGCGCGCCGGGCGCGAACACACGACCGCGGAGACCGTCGCGCCATGACCGAACCGCTCGTCCGGGTCGACGACGTCGCTCGCACCTATCACAGCCGCCGCGGCCTGTTCGGCCGTGCGGTCGAGGTCGCCGCGGTCGACGGCGTCTCCTTCACGCTGGGGCGCGGCGAGACGCTCGGCATCGTCGGTGAATCCGGCTCCGGCAAGTCGACCACCGGTCGCCTCGTTCTCGGGCTCGAACCGAGCGATCGCGGCACCGTCGCCTTCGACGGTGCCGCGCTGCCGAAGGGCGGTACGCCGGACTGGCGACGGCTCAGGGCTCGCATGCAGATGATCTTCCAGGATCCCCTCGGCGCGCTCGACCGCCGCCTGCCGATCGGCGAGCAGATCCGCGAGCCGCTCGACATCCACGACATCGGCGACACCGCGTCGCGGGTCGCCCGCGTCGCCGACCTGCTCGATCGGGTCGGCCTGACGCGCAACCACGGCCGGCGCTATCCCCACGAGCTCTCGGGCGGTCAGCGTCAACGCGCCGTGCTCGCCCGGGCGCTCGCCACCACCCCGGACTTCCTGGTCTGTGACGAGCCGATCTCGGCGCTCGACGTGTCGATCCAGGCGCAGGTGGTCAATCTGCTCGTCGATCTCCAGGCCGAGTTCGGCCTCGCCATGCTCTTCGTCAGCCACGACCTGCGCGTCGTTCGTCAGGTGAGCCGGCGCGTCGCGGTGATGTATCTCGGCCGGATCGTCGAGGAGGGGTCGGCCGACGATCTCTTCGCCTCTCCGGTCCATCCCTATACCCGAGCGCTCGTCTCCGCCGCGCCGACCCCCGGTCGACGGCTCACCGACCGGATCGTGCTCCAGGGGGACCCGCCGGATCCGGCCGATCGGCCGAGCGGCTGCGCCTTCCATCCGCGTTGCCCGGTGGCGGAAGCGCGGTGCCGCATCGAGACGCCGCGTCTCGTCGATGTCGGCGGTGGCCGTCGCGCCGCCTGCCTGCCGGTGTCCGGCGACGCCACGTCGACCCGTGAGGCCGCCTGATGCTGCGCTTCTTCTCTCTGCGGGTGTTTCGCGCGCTCCTCACCGTCACGCTCGTCGTCACCTTCGCCTTCGTCGTGCTCCGCATGTCGGCGGACCCGGCGCTGATCATTCTCGGCCCCGAGGCGCCGCCCGAGGTGATCGCCGCCTTCCGCAAGTCCTGGGGTCTCGACGAGCCGATCTGGGTTCAATACGTCGACTATGTCGCGGCGATCTTCCGCGGCGAACTCGGTCGCTCGATGCGCGACGGCCGGCCGGCGATCGAACTCGTCGCCGAACGCATCCCGGCGACGTTGGCGCTCACCCTGCCGGCGCTGGCGCTGAAGATCGCCATCGGCATTCCCGCCGGGATCTGGGCGAGCCTGCATCGCGGCACGTTCGTCGACCGGACGGTGATGGCGGCGGCGGTCGCCGGTTTCACCGTCCCGAGCTTCGTGCTCGGCCTCGTGTTGGTGCTGATCTTCTCGGTCCAGCTCGGCTGGCTGCCGTCGGGCGGGCAGGACACCTGGATTCACGCCATCCTGCCGATCGTCACCATGGGCGTGGGCGGCGCGGCCGTGCTCGCCCGCTTCACCCGGTCGGCCATGCTCGAGGTGCTCGGCCAGCCCTACATGCGAACCGCCTCGGCCAAGGGCCTGCCCTGGGCGCGAGCGATCCGCGATCATGCGCTGCCCAACGCCGCGATCCCGACGGTGACCATCGTCGGCTTCATGGTCGGCACCCTGATCGCCGGCGCGGTGGTGGTGGAGAGCGTCTTCTCCTGGCCGGGGGTCGGGCGCCTGCTGGTGGTGGCCGTTTCGAACCGCGATCTCGCGGTCGTCCAGTGCATCCTGCTGCTCGTCGCCGCGACCATGGTCCTCTCCAACCTGATGGTCGACTTCCTCTACGGCTTCCTCGATCCGCGCCTCGCCGCCGGCGCCCGCGCCGGAGGACACTGACCATGGTCGATCTCTCGCCGGCGGCGCCGACCCGTCGTTTCGCCGTCACCCTGCCGAGACTGCCGGTGACGGTCTCCCTGGCGCTCCTCTGGGTGATCGCGATGATCGTGATCGCGCTCTTCGCCGACGCGATCGCGCCGCACGGCTTCACCGCCCTCGATCTCAAACACCGCCTCGTCGCGCCGGGGGAGCCGACCCATCTCCTCGGCACCGACGAACTCGGCCGCGACGTGCTCTCCCGCCTCGTCGCCTCGATCCGCATCTCGCTCGCCATCGCCTTCGGGGCGACGCTGATCTCGGCCCTGATCGGCACCACGCTCGGCTTTCTCGCCGCCCATTTCCGCGGGCTGGTCGAGCAGGTCGTGCTGATGCTCGCCGACTTCCAGGCGTCGATGCCGTTCCTGATCATGGCGCTGTCGGTGCTGGCCTTCTTCGGCAATTCTCTGCCGTTGCTGATCGGGCTGATGGGGCTCTACGGATGGGAGCGTTACGCCCGCATCGCCCGCGGCCTCGCCATTTCGGCCGGGTCCCAGGGCTATGCCGGCGCGGTGCGCCAACTCGGCGCTTCGCCGGGCCGGGTCTACGGCCGCCACATCCTGCCCAACATCGCTTCGACGCTGATCGTCTCGATGACCCTGGTGTTTCCCGAGGTCATCCTGATGGAATCCGGGCTGTCGTTCCTCGGTCTCGGGGTGCAGCCGCCGATGACCAGCCTCGGCAACATGGTCGGCTACGGACGCGAATACCTGACCCGCGCCCCGTGGATCCTGCTGTCGCCTTCCGTGACCATCGTGCTCACCACCCTCGCCGTCTCGATCCTCGGCGACTGGGTGCGCGACAGCCTCGACCCGACCCTGCGCTGAACGCCAGACGAAAGGCCCGCCCATGACCCGCCGCCCGATGGTCGTCACCGTGATCTGCGATGGCATGCGCCCGGACTTCGTCACCGAGGGGACGACGCCGGGGCTGATGCGGCTGCGCCGCGAGGGCGTCTGGTTCGACACCCATACCGGTATCTTTCCCTCGGTGACGCGCGCCTCCTCCGCTTCGATCGCCACCGGCTGCCACCCGGCGTCCCACGGCCTGCGCGGCAACTGCATCGCGCTGCCCGTGGGCGACGGTCTCGTCTTCCACGATGTCGGCAAGCCGGAGTATCACGCCGCTCATCATGCCCATTTCGGCCGCTGGCTGACCCGTCCGGCGCTCGCCGAACGCGTCGCGCGGTCGGGTGGCTCGGCGCTCCATGTCTCCAACGCGTCGCCGGGCACCGCCTATTTCCACGACGCCGAGGGACACGGCACGCTGTATCATCGCACCCTCTGCCACGAACCGGGTCGGGTCGACACCGGCGAGCGACTCGCCGCCCCGGCCGGCGCCGAGGGCGACCGGATCTGCGCCGCGCGCTTCGTCGACGAATTGGTGGCGCGCCGCCCGACGGTCGCGACGCTGTGGCTCTCCGAACCCGACAAGTCGATGCATGCGGCCCCCCTCGGAAGCCCGCGCCACCTCACCGCCATGAAACTCGTCGACCAGTTGGTCGGCCATGTCGCCGAGGCCGTCGATCGGTTGCGCGACGTCGGCTTCGACGTGCTGTTCATGGTCGGCTCCGATCACGGCCACGAGGCGGTGAGCGACGTGGTGCCGATCGAGCGTCGGTTGTTCGAAGCCGGCTTCAAGCGCAGCCTCGACGGCGACGATCTCGTCGTCGCGCCGCAGGGCTCCGCCGCCTTCGTCCATTTTGCCGCTTCCGCCCTCGATCGCCGCGACCAGGTCGCCGGGTGGCTCGCCGACCAACCCTGGATCGGCGTCGTCCATCGCGGCGACGATCTCGCCCCCCTCGGTCAGAGCTCGGCGGCGGATCTGCTGGTGGTCGAGATGGCCAAGACCGACGGCGTCAATTCGCACGGAGTGCGCGGCCTGACCGCCATGGCGGTCAGGTTTTCCGAAGACGAGGACGACGTCCGCCGCGATTGCGGCACCCACGGCGGCCGCGGGCCGTGGGAGAGCCGGCCGACGTTGATGGCCACCGGGGGCGGGTTCGGTGCCGGCGAGATCGTGGGCGCCCCCACGTCGATCGTCGACATCGCGCCCACGGCGCTCGCCCATCTCGGGTTCGCTCTCGACGCCGTCGACGGACGCTCGTTGTGCGAGATCGGGAACGAACCCGACCGTTGACCGCTCGGCGGAGCGGCGTGCTCCTTCGATGCGCCGCTCGAAGAGCGATCAACGGAAAAGATCGCCGCCATCCGACGCTCTGCCGCTTTCCCTGATCAGCCCCGTCTGCGAGGCCAGGGCTCCCTGATCGGTCCCAGATGTTCCCTGCTTCGTCGCGTCGGGAAATCAGACATATGGCGTTGATTCATCTGTTTTTTTGAAGGCCGCCGAGGTTCCCGGCGCCAAATCTGGAAGATCTTCCCTGCATATTCGCTGTTTTCAGGGAATTCGGAGACCGGTCCGCGCTCGACCGCGTCAACCGCCACGAGCCTAGCTCCGAGTAGACATGGCTAGGGAAAGCGGAAAACCAAAGGGTTGCAAATCGACACTGCGACACGACGGCGCCACACGGGGCGACGAGCAGATGGCCGAGGCACCCGGACTTTCGCGGCGCGATGGTGTTCGGCGATTCCGCGTTCGTGTTCCCGAAAAGTACCGAAAGACGATCGGCTATGTCAGCCCGGCAGGGTTCGAACGGGTGGTTGAATCGGCTCGAGGTGGTGTCGACGGAACCGGCACCAGGCCAGGTTCGTCGGGGCCTCGCCAGCTTTCGATGAGAGGGATCCGTTTCGGCGACCGTTTCGTGCCGACCCGCCGTCAGGTTCGCTCGAAGATCGCCGAGATCCCCTGGCCCCCGCCGATGCACATGGTGACCAGGGCGTGGCGACCGCCGGTGCGACGCAGTTCGTGGACCGCCTTCACCGTGTTGATCGCGCCGGTGGCGCCGACCGGATGGCCGATCGAGATGCCGCTGCCGTTCGGATTGACCTTCTCGGGATCGAAGTCGAGGTCGCGGGCGACGGCACAGGCCTGGGCGGCGAAGGCCTCGTTGGCCTCGATCACGTCCATGTCGGCGACCGAGAGCCCGGCGCGTTTCATCACCGCCCGCGTCGCCGGCACCGGCCCGATCCCCATGTAGGCCGGATCGACGCCGGCATGGGCATAGGCGACGAGGCGCGCCAGCGGCGTCAGGCGATGACGCGCGACGGCGTCGGCGGTCGCCACGACCACCGCCGCGGCGCCGTCGTTCATGCCCGAAGCATTGCCCGCCGTGACGGTTCCGCCCTGTTTGAAGACCGTCGGAAGCTTGGCGAAGTCCGCGAGGCCGGCGTCCGGTCGGACGTGCTCGTCGCGCTCGAAGGCCACCTGCTGACGCTTCTGGCGGACCATGACCGGCACGATCTGCCCGTCGAAACGTCCCTCCGCCCAGGCCCGTGCAGCCCGGCGGTGGCTCTCGACGGCGTAGGCGTCCTGTTCGTCGCGGGAGATGGCGTAGCGCTCGGCGACGTTCTCGGCCGTCACGCCCATCAGGATGCGGTGGAACGGATCGGTCAGCACCCCGGTGAGCACGTCGACGAGGACCGCGTCGCCGAAACGCGCGCCCCAGCGCGTCGCCGGCGATTGGAACGGCGCGCGGCTCATGCTCTCCGCGCCACCGGCGACGGCGATCTCGGCGTCGCCCAGGGCGAGCATCTGGGCCGCCGAGACGATCGCCTGGAGGCCGGACCCGCAGAGCCGGTTGACGGTGAGGGCCGGGGCCTCCTGCGGCAGTCCGGCCTCGATGGCGGCGACGCGCGCGAGGTAGGCGTCGCGCGGCTCGGTCGGCACGACCTGTCCGAACACCACGTGATCGACCGCCTGCGGGTCGAGGCCGCTGCGCCGGACGGCTTCGCGCACCACCGTGCTGCCGAGCGTCGACGGCGGGATGTCGCGCATCGAACCGCCGAAATCGCCCACCGCGGTTCTGACCGCTCCGACGATGTAGATGTCCTTCATGACACGCCCTTCCCTTCTTCTTGCCGGTCGGACGGCCGCCGATCGGCGTCGTGCGCCGTGGCGCGAGCGCGACCGCCGCCGGCCTCACCGTCCATCGAAATCGCACCGCGACCTCATCCGTCGAGATCGGAGAAGCTGCGCCCCTCTTTCACCAGACGCGCGAGCAACGGCGCCGGCCGCCAGGCCCAGCCGTGATGACCGGCGGCGAAATGCTCGATCCGCTCGAGCACCGCGCCGAGGCCGACCCGGTCGGCGTGGAACATCGGACCGCCGCGGAAACGTGGGAAGCCGTAGCCGTTCAGATAGACGACGTCGATGTCGAGGGGACGGGCGGCGATCTTCTCTTCGAGGATGCGCGCGCCCTCGTTGACCATGGCGAAGACGCAGCGCGCGACGATCTCCGCATCGCCGATCTCGCGGCGCTCCACACCGAGTTCGGCGGAATGGGCGACGATCATCGCGTCGATCTCCGGATCGGGCGCGCCTCTGCGATTCTCGGGGTCGTAACGGTAGTAGCCGAGGCCGGTCTTCTGGCCGAAGCGGCCGAGTTCGCAGATCATGTCCGGGATGCGGGAATACGGCCTGTCCGGTTGCTCCTTCGCGCGGCGCTTGCGGATGTTCCAGCCGATGTCCTGGCCGGCCAGATCCATGACGCGCAGCGGGCCCATCGCGAAGCCCCAGGCCTCCATGGCGCGGTCGACCCGGGAGGGGAGCGCACCCTCTTCGAGCAGGAAATAGGCCTGTCGCAGATATTCCTCGAAGATGCGATTGCCGATGAAGCCGTCGCACAGGCCGGAGACGACGCCGACCTTGCCGATCCGGCGTGCGAAGGCGAGCGCATCGGCGACCACCTGCGGATCGGTGCGCGGGCCGCGGACGATCTCGAGCAGCTTCATGACGTTGGCCGGACTGAAGAAATGCAGTCCGATCACGCTTCGTGGCCGGTCGGTGGCGGCGGCGATCGCGTCGACGTCGAGGGTCGAGGTGTTGGTGGCGAGGATCGCGTCGGCACCGGCGATCCCGTCCAGTTGCCGGAAGATCCGGCGCTTGACCTCGAGGTCCTCGAAGGCGGCCTCGATGACGATGTCGGCCGTCGCCGCGCCTTCGAGGCTCGCCGAGACGACCAGCCGGGCGCGCCGCTCGGTCGCCGCCTCGATGCTGCAGCGGCCCTTCTCGACGGCGACACGGAGATTGCGCTCTATGCCGGCGAGACCACGCGCCAAGGGTTCGGCGTTCGGATCGGTGAGGACGACTTCGAACCCGGCATCGAGCAGGCAGGTCGCGATGCCGGTCCCCATGGTGCCGGCGCCGACCACCGCCGCCTTCGCCGGTCGTGCGGCGGGGCGCGGCGGCGGCAGACCCGGAACCGCCGACACCGCGCTTTCGGACAGGAAGGCGTGACGCAGCCCCCGAGCCTCCTCCGACAGCATCAGACGATCGAAGGCGCGGTATTCGTAGGCGAGCCCCTCGTCGAAGGGCGAGCCGCACGCGGCCCCGACGCAGGCGACGATCTGCCGCGGCGCCTCACCGAAGCCGTGCCGCGCCGATGCCGCCGTGCGCGCCGCTTCGATGTCCCAGGCCCCCGCGACGGCGGCGTCGCGGGGGCGCGGCAAGGGGCGGGGCGAGCCGGCCAGATCGATCGCGAGCGTCTCCGCTTCGCCGACGAGGTCGGCCGACGCCACCCGATCGACCAGCCCGAGCCGCAGCGCTTCCGACGCGGCGATCCGGCGTCCCGAGATCATCAGGCCGCATGCGGCCGCCGGGCCGATCAGCCTCGTCAGGCGCTGTGTACCGCCCCCGCCCGGCAGCAGGCCGAGCGTCACCTCCGGAAAGGCGAACCGGGCCTCTTCGGTGCAGATGCGCGCGTGGCAGGCGAGAGCGAACTCGAGGCCGCCGCCCAAGGCCCAGCCGTGGATGGCGGCAACGACGGGTTTGTCGATCCGGTCGAGGAGCGCCATCAGGTTCCGTATCGGCCCGACGTCCTTCGCCGGGTCCTCACCGAAATCGGCGATGTCGGCTCCCGCCGAGAAGCACCGTCCGGCACCGACGACGACGATGGCCGTGACGGCCGCATCCGAAACATGGGTGGCGATCGCCGAGGCCAGCGCGTCGACGAGCCCCGATCGTGTCGACAGCGCATTGACCGGCGGATTGTCGATCGTGACCAGCGCGACCGAGGATCGAAAGGTGATGGTGATCGTTCCCAAGATCAGATCCTCGTCGTGGTCGGGGCGGACGGCGCGGCGACGCGGACGAGACGCTCCGTGTCGGCGCCCAACCGCGGTGCGGTCTCCAGGGCGGTCGCGCCTTCGCCTTCCCAGCGGAACGCCGGTCCGAAGGCGACGGGCTCGCCGTCGACGCCGATCCCGGGCGTCTCGCCGTAGGCCCCGGTCAGGTATTCGAAGAGGTCGCGCACGCGCGACGCCGGTACCCCTTCGGCGTTCAGGGTGCGCTCCAGCGTCCCGGCATCGGCGGTCGCGAAGGCCGCGGCGAGGGCCCGGCGGAGTTCGTCCGTGGCGAGGTCGGTGAGGAAGCCGTCGGGCGCGATCTCGGTGGGGACGTGCGGTGGCAGGGCGAGTTCCGGTCGACCGAGGAGACGGCAGAGCGTCGTGAACTGCGCCTTGGTGTTGGCCGCCACCGAGAGATGGCCGTCGGAGGTCGCGAAAGTGTCGGCGCCGGGACTGCCGACGAAGCCTCGGTTGCCGACGCGACGCGGCGGTCGACCCGTCGCCAACGCGCCGGCCGCCGGACCCGACATCAGAGCGAGCGCGGAATCGACCATGGAGACGTCGAGCGTGATCGGCGACGTGTCGCCGCGCAGACGCCGGATCACGGCGGCGAGGATCGCTTCCGACGCGCTGATCCCGGTGGCGATGTCGATCACCGGAAACCCGACCTTCACGGGCTGGTCCGTGGCCGGGCCGCCCTGGAGCGCCATCATGCCCGTCGCAGCCTGGATCACGTGGTCGTAGGCGCCCCTGGCGCTGTTCGGCCCCTTCTGGCCCCAGCCGGAAATCGAGCAGTAGATGATCCGCGGTCGGACGGCGCGGATGTCCTCCGGCGCGAGGCCGAGACGCCGGGCGCCGCCCGGCCGGAAGTTCTCGACGAAGACGTCCGCCTCCTTGGCCAGTTCGAGGATCGCGGCGCGGCCGGCCTCGGTGGTCAGATCGAGCACCACCGACTTCTTGCCGGCGTTGAGGGCGCGGAAGCCGGGCGACAGGCCGTCGAGTTCGGGGCGCACGGCCAGTTCGCGCATCGGGTCTCCCGTCCCCGGACGTTCGATCTTGATCACTTCGGCGCCGAGACACCGCAGGTGATGCGTCGCGCACGGCCCGGCCAGCACGTGCGTCAGATCGAGCACCCGGAAGCCTTCCAACGGTCGCATCGCATTCTCCTCAGGTTCTGCGGCCGAAGGCGCGGGAGACGGGAACGAAGACCGCGAGCGTCAGACCGAGCAGCACGATCGTCAGCGCCGCGGCCTCGCCCATGCGCGTTTCCGACCAGAGTTGGAAGATCAGGACCGAGAGCGTCATCGACCCCGCCGATCCGCCGCCGAGGAACAGGGGGGTGTTGAGGTCGCGCAGCGCCGAGAGGAAATCCAACGCGAAAACGGAGAGCAGCACCGGTCGCAGGAGCGGCAGCGTCACCGTCGCGGCGATGCGCCCGCGGCCCGCCCCGCAGACGGCGGCGGCTTCTTCCAGAGGCCGGTCGATCTGGCCGAAACCGTCGCCGATGTTGCGGGTGGCGATCGGCAACGAACGCGCCGCCTGGGTCATCGCGATCAGAACGAGGCTGCCCCAGAGCCCGATCGGCGAGCCGATCCAGGCCCACATGACCGCCGTCAGGAAGGCCACCGACGGGACCAGCACGGTGTAGAGCGCGGCGCCCTGGAGGACAAACCGCCCGGGCAGCGTGGTGCGTCGCACGAAATAGCTCACCGCCGTGGCCGTCAGCAGGACCATGGTGACGTCCATCGCCGCGATCTTCAACGTGTTGCCGGCGACCTGCCAGAAGGCGAAATACTCCAGGATCACGTAGCGGAAATTGGCGAGCGACAGGTTCGCCAGACCGATCGAGCCGAACCATTTGACGTTGAGCGACATCCACAGGACGACGAGGAAGGGACCGACGACCGAGAGCATCGTGACGCCCAGCGCGAACCCCGCCGCCACCAGCCGCCACCGGCCGAGCGGCATCGACGCGGCCTTCACCCCCTTGCCGGCGACGACGGCGAAACTGCGGTCTCGGCGACGGCGGCGGAACACCCATGCGACCGCGGCGAGCAGCATCGCGGTGGCGACGAAGAGCACGCCCATCGCCGCGGCCATCTCGAGGCGCGGCGGAAAGGCGCTGAGGAACAGGTAGAGCTGGGTTCCGAAGACGTAGATGCGGGCGGGCATGCCGAGGATCGCCGGAGCCGCGAAGAGACCCCACGAGATGATCACCGAGAAGGCGGCGGCCGAGACGATGGCCGGTGTCACCAGCGGCAGCGTCACGGTGCGGACGACGGTCAGCGGGCGGGCGCCGGAGACGCGTGCCGCCTCCTCGAAACTACCGTCGACGGAGGCGAGGGCGGCTTCGACGGTGAGGAAGACGAAAGCGTAGAGGAAGAGCGCGGTCACGAAGATCATGCCGCCCATCGACTGGATGTCGAAGGGCTTCACCCCGAAGAGGTCGTGGAAGACCCGGTTGACCAATCCGGCGTTGGGGCTGGCGACGTAGACGTAGGCCATGGCGGTCAGCCACGGCGGCGAGACGAAGGCGAGCACCGCCGAGAGCCGCGCCACCCGCTTGAACGGCATGTCGGTGCGCGCCACCAGAACGGCGAGCGAGACGCCGATCGTCACGGCGAGACCGGTCGAGCCGAAGGCGTAGATCCAGGAATTGGCCAGCACCTTGGCGAAGGCGAACTTCTCGCCGAGATCGACGAAGTTCCCCATTCCGAACCCGCCGGGGACCCGCAGGGAGCCGATCACCAGCCAGATCATCGGGTAGATCGTCAGGACGAACAGCACGACGGCCGTCGCGACGAAGGCGATCCACAGCCCGGACACACGCCGCGGCGTCGGGCGAACATCGCGGCCGGCGGCGGCCGTGTCGGCACCGGCCGTCATGACGCGCCCTCCGGATAGACGAAGAGAGAGTCCGGAGCGACGTGCAACGAGACCGCCGTACCTTCCGCGAACATGCCGCTGTGACTCGGAACGTCGACGGTGACCTCGCCGCCGGCGAAGCGGACGAGGTAGTGGACGTCCGGACCCAGGTACTGCTCGAGCACGACCTCGCCCGGCCAGCCGCCCCCGGCATCGGCGGGACGCAGGATCACGTCCGAAGGCCGGAACAGGACCCGCGCGGACGCCGCTCCGCCGATGTCACCGACGCCGTCGGGCAACAGACCGAGCCCGTCGACGACGAGGCGGCCGTCGACCCGGCGAGCCGCGAGCTCGTTGGTCGCGCCGAGGAAATGCGCCACCTCCGCGGTCTGCGGACGGCGGAAGATGTCCTCCGGCGCGCCGCGCTGCAGAACCCGGCCCGCACCCATCACCAGGATCTGGTCGGAGAGCGCCAGCGCCTCCGACTGATCGTGCGTGACGGCGATCATCGTCGTGCCGGTCTCCCGCTGGATGCGCTTGAGCTCCTGGCGCATCTCGACGCGCAGATGCGTGTCGAGATTGGCCAGCGGCTCGTCGAGGAGGAGGATCTCCGGATCGTAGGCGATGGCCCGGGCGAGCACCACGCGCTGCATCTGGCCGCCCGAGAGCTGGCCCGGATAGCGGTCGGCGTAGTTCGCCAGCCGCACCAGTGCCAGGGCGGAACGCACCCGTTCCTCGACTTCGGCGCGCGAGCGGCGTCGTACGCGCAGACCGTAGGCGACGTTGTCGGCGATCGTCATGTGCGGCCAGATCGCATAGGACTGGAACACCATGCCGAGGTTTCGCGCCTCGACCGGCACCCGATCGCGTCCGTCGGCGAAGACGGTGCGGACGCCGATGACGATCTCGCCGGCGGTGGCGGTCTCGAGGCCGGCGATGCAGCGCAGGGTGGTCGTCTTGCCGCAACCGGAAGGCCCCAGCATGGTGGCGATCTCACCTTCCGGCACGACGAACGACACACCGTCGATCGCGTTCACCGATCCGAAGGTCTTCACGAGTTGGTTGACTTCGACACGCGACATGATCAGCCCATGATCTTCCGCCAGGTGTCGAGGACTTCGCCTCGCTTGGCCGTCAGTTCCACCAGATCGGGCTCGTAGATCCTGAGATCGGTGAGCGACGGCATGCCTTTCGGCGTCGGTGCGCCGGCGTTGGAGCAGTACATGCCGGTCTTCTCGACGATCACCTTCTGATGGGCGGCGGACAGCAGATGGTCGGCCAGGACCGCGGCGGCGGCCGGACGGGTCGACTTGGCGGACACGATCATGCAGTAGCGGGCCAAGACCGTCCCGTCCTCGGGGAAGACGATGCGGATCGGCGCATCCTGTTGCAGATAGAGGAAGGCCCAGGCCTGCGCCACGACGCAGATCCCCTTCTCGCCACGGGCCACCGCCTGCATCGCTTCCGCCTGGAGCCGCATCTCGCCGGCTTCGTTGGCCCTGAGCGCCTCGACGAAGTCCCAGCCGTGTTGCTCGACCAGGGCCTTGATCAACAGGGTCGACGTGCCGGCGTTCTCCGGAGCACCGAAGACGATCTGGCCCTTGTAGCGGGGGTCGACGAGGTCGGCGTAGCGGCGCGGCTCCGTACCCTCGGGGACGAGCTTGTCGTTGACGACGATCGTCATGCCGAAGCCGCCGGTCGGGAAGATGCCCGGATCCTTGGCGGCGAAGACCTTGCCGAGCGCGGCGAGGTTCGGCAGATCCGGGGTCGCCGCCCATCCCTTCTCCCGCGCGTAGAGGCCGAGCGCATAGTCGCTGAGCCACAGGACGTCGGCGGAGCCGGCGCCACTGCCCACCTCCTGCTCGTACTTGCGCATGATGATCTCGCCGCCACCGGGGCGCGAATAGTCGACGGCGATGCCCGAGGCGCGACCGAATTCGGCCATGAGAGGCTCTTCGACCCGGGCGATTCCGGAGGAATAGAGGCTCGCCCGCCCCTCCTTCTTGGCGGCGGCGACCGTCGCGGCCCAGTCTCCGGCCGCGAAGGCCGGGCGGACCAGCAACGAGGCGACGCCCAAGTTGAAGCCGTGGCGAAGCAGTGTGCGCCTGTCGATCATCGTCGTTCCTCCCTGTGGTTCCGTCGTCCGCTCTTGTCACGTGGCGTTCGTACGGGGGGGCCGTCCTGGTCTTCCGGTGCCGGCGACGCCGGGAAACGACCGGGTCGGTCGACACCGGCGTCCACGGCAAATTAGGTGTGATCACTACCATATGCCTTGAGCCGCCCGCGGTCAATTGCTAGAAGAACCCGATGATCGAACCGCAATCCGTCGCCGACCTGCTGACCTATCGACTGCTCCGGCTGTCCAACACGCTCGGCCTGTTCTCCAGCCGGCGGTACCGGGACCAGTTCGGCGTCACGCTTCCCGAATGGCGCGTCCTGTCGATCATCGCGATGCGCGGAACGACGTCGGCCCGCGAGATCAGTCGCATCCTCGCCACCGACAAGGGCTGGGTCGGTCTGTCGGTGGACGGTCTGGTGGCGCGGGGGCTCGTGGCGCGCTCCCGCGACGCCCGCGACGGCCGGCGCATGCTGCTCGAACTGACGGGCGAAGGCCGGGCGCTGCACGACGCGGTACTCGCCGAGGCCCGGCTGCGCCAGCAGAGGCTGTTGTCGACGCTGGCGCCCGAGACGGCCCGCAGCCTGACGGTCGCGCTCGATCGACTACAGATCGAGGCCGACCGGATGCTCGACGAACTGACGACGGATCAGACGAACGGAACGGCCCCGCGATAGAAACGCACCGCCGAAGCCGCCGCGTCGGAGCGTCCGAGCGTCCCGCATGGTCGGCGGCTCATCATCCGTCGCCACGAGATCGATGCGCCGGTCGGTCCATCGCTCGCGGAAGCCGGACCCGGCGCGGCGCGTCGAACGCGACCGTAGCTCCCGACGCCCGGTTCGCTGTAGGTTCGGCGGGCGGGTGCGTCGCCGGCACGCCCGCAACGAAGAACGAGGTCGAAGTGGGTCACCCGATGAACAGCCGCGGAACGTCGGCATCCGGAACGCAACAGCCCGTCTGCGTGGCCGTCGACTGGGGAACGACACGCTTCCGCGCCCATCTGGTCGGGGAAGACGGCGTACTTCTCGACAGCGTCGCTTCCGACGACGGCATGAGCCACGTCGACAAGGCGGCGTTCGAGGGCGTGCTGACGCGCCTGTGCGCACCCTGGCTCTCCGCCCACCCGGGGCTCCCCGTCGTGATGGCGGGCATGGTCGGCAGCCGCAACGGCTGGCGGGAGGTGCCCTATGTCACCTGCCCGGCCGGCGTGAGCGAAATCGCCGCCGGCCTGATGTCCTTCGAGATCGCCGGGGGAACCCGCGTCCACATCGTCCCCGGCCTCGTCACCGACGACGCGGCCGCCGACGTCATGCGGGGCGAGGAGACGCAGATCCTCGGCGCCGGGGTCGACGACGCCGTCGTCGTCCTGCCGGGGACGCATTCCAAATGGGCGACGGTGCGCCACGGCCGCATCGAGACCTTCCGCACCTTCATGACCGGCGAGATCTTCGCGCTGCTCACTCGGCAATCGGTGCTGCGCCTTCTCGGCGAACCGCCGCACGACGAGGCGGCGGCCCGCGCCGCCTTCGCGATCGGCCTCACGGCGGCCTCCGCCGACGGCGGCATCCTCAACCGCGCCTTCCATGCGCGAACCGGCGTCCTCGCCGGCCGGATGGCGCCGCAGGACGTCGAACCCTATGTGTCGGGACTGCTGATCGGCGCGGAAGTCGGCGAAGCGAAACGACTGGTGCCGGCCGATCTGCCGATCGTGCTGGTCGCCGGAGGTGTCGTCGCCGTCAATTATCGTTTCGCGATCGAAACCACCGGCAGCCGCGTCACCCTCGTCGATCCCGAACGCTCGTTCGTCGACGGGCTTCTGCGCATCGCTCGACACAGCCGGGAGGCCGCCGATGTCCACGCTCGCTGAGTTTCGAGAGGCTCTCGCCGCCTTTCCGATCGTCGCCATTCTGCGCGGGGTTCGCCCGCAGGAGGTCGTGGCGGTGACCGAGGCGCTCGTCGCGGCGGGCGTCCGCATCGTCGAAGTGCCGCTCAATTCGCCCGAACCGCTGCGCTCGATCGCGGCGCTCGCCGAGGCCTTCGCCGGCCGCGCGGTCATCGGCGCCGGCACCGTGCTCACGGTCGACGAGGTCGCGCGGGTCGCCGAAGCCGGCGGCCGGCTGATCGTCTCGCCGAACACGAACCTCGACGTCGTCGCCGCCACCAAGCGCGCGGGTCTCGTCTCGGCGCCCGGATTCCTGACGCCGAGCGAGGCCTTCGCGGCGATCGGGGCCGGAGCCGACGTGTTGAAACTCTTCCCCGGCGAAGCGGTGACGCCGGCGATCGTGCGGGCGCTCTCGGCGGTCGTGCCGGCCACGGTGCCGATGCTGCTCGTCGGGGGCGTCGCCGCCGACACGATCGACCGCTGGACGGGGTCGCCGATCGCCGGCTTCGGCATCGGCTCGGCGCTCTACAAGCCCGGCGACGATCCGGCCACGGTCGGCGCCAAGGCCGAGGCTTTCGCCGCCGCGTTACGAGCCGCCGGACGTCTCCAGCGGTAGCCGGTTTCGGCGACGCACTCGCGGCTTCCTCGGTCGAACGTTCCCTCGACGTCGCATTTCCATCATGGGGGCGATCCGCGCGAGGACATCCGCGCCGGGACAGATCAGCCGCACTCGTTTCGATGGTATTCGCCGCAGCCCACAACGGGTCCGATCTTCGATCTTGCCGCGGGGCAAGAGGATTCGATGCGGCAGGCGAATGCCTCGACGGCGGAACATCTTCCCCGGGAAGATCCGTAACGACCCGGATATCGGTGGTATGGTAGCCGACTTGGGTCTATCATACTTTCCGACCGATCGTTTCGGCGAGCGGGTCGTCGGGTATCGACGGCGATCTACTCACCGGTCCGGCCACCTACGTGTCACTCAGGTGAGGAAGCTTCAAATGAAGAAAATGCTCACGTCCACCGTGATTCTTCTGTCTTCGCTGTGCCTGACCACCGGCGCATTCGCCCAGACGAAGGAAATCCGCGTTCTGCTCGCCAATCACCCCTACGGTGAACTGTTGAAGACCGTCATTCCCGAGTTCGAGAAGCAATCTGGGATCAAGGTCAACTTCGAGAGCCTGCAGGAGAGCCAGCTCACCACGAAACTGACCACCGAATTCGCCACCAAGTCCTCGTCGGTCGACGTCTTCATGACGCGGCCGCTGCAGGAAGGGAAGATGTTCAACAAGAACGGCTGGTACGAGCCTTTGGCGAAGTACGACTTCTCCGACTACCCGAAACCGGTGATGAGCGTCGCCTCGGCCGGCTCGACGCCCTATCTCGTCCCGCTCGTCACCGAATGGCAGGTCCTCTACTATCGCAAGGATCTGTTCCAGGCCGCCGGGATCGCCGTACCGAAGACTCTCGTCGAGCTCGAAGAGGCGGCGAAGAAACTCAATTCCGACGCCGTCGCCGGCATCGCCTCGCGCGGCAAGGGCGCAGCGGCGGTCACCCAGCTCTCCAGCTACGTCTACAACTACGGCGGCCTCTATCTCGACAAGGGTGTCGCGGTGTTCGATCAGCCCGCGGCGATCGACGCCATCCGCTACTACGGCAAGCTCCTCGGCACTTACGGCCCCAAGGGCGTGACGTCGATGTCGTGGGAGAACATCATGCCGCTGTTCCAGGCCGGCAAAGTGGCGATGTGGACCGACGCTTCGGTGTTCTACGGTCAGGTGGTCGACCCGGCCAAGACGCAGATCCCGGCGGCCAACGTCGGTATCGCCGACCTGCCGGCCGGCCCGAAGGCGCAGAGCCCGTTCATCGTCACCTCCTGGGGCATCGCGGTGGCGAACCAGTCCAAGAACAAGGAGGCGGCTCTGAAGTTCCTCGACTGGGCGAGCAGCAAGGATCTGGCGGTGAAGGGCATGCTGGCCAACATCACCATGGCCAGGTCGTCGGTGTGGAAGGATCCGAAGGTGCTCGAGGCGGTCAATCCCGGCCTCGTGTCGACGCGTGCGCTCGCCGCGGAGAAGGGCAATGCCTTCGATCGGCCCTACATGAGCGCGGTCGGCGAAGCGCGTGACCAGATCGGCGAGCTGATCATCGAGTCGATCAACAGCAAGGGCGAATCCGCCAAACTGCCCGAGATGGCCAAGGCCAAGGCCGCCCGGGTGAACGAACTGCTCAAGGATGCCGGCGAGTACGGCCAGCCGTAACGGGAAGCGGACGATCGGTCTCGGACTCGGCCGACCCGGCGCACGGCGCCCGGTCGGCCGGGATCGGTGCCCGATGGACCGGTGTGGGATGGACGGAGTCGGGGGCCTCGATGCGCAGACCGAGCTACATCGAAAAGTATCTTCCGATCCTGTTTCCGCTGCCGGCGGTCATCTTCATCGCCCTGCTGATGATCTTTCCCATTCTCTACACCCTGGGGCTCAGTTTCACGAATTGGAACCTGACCTCGGGAATGCCGATGAGCTTCGTCGGTCTGCGGAACTTCGGGCGTGTCTTCGCCGAGCCCCGCTTCCTCGACGCCGTATGGCGGACCCTGTCCTTCACCTTCCTGGCGGTATTCGTCGAAGCGGTGCTGGGCACCGTCATCGCGCTCATCCTGAACCGGACCTTCATCGGTAAGAGCCTGACGAAGCTGCTGCTGCTCCTGCCGCTGGTGGCGACACCGGTGGCGGTCGGCATCGTCTTCAATCTCTTCTACGATCCGACCATCGGGCTGGCCAACTGGGCGCTGTCGTCGCTCGGCCTGCCACAGGGCCTGTGGGTCTCGGATGCGAACTCGGTGCTGGTGTCGCTGGTCATCGTCGACGTGTGGCAGTGGACGCCGATGATCACGCTGATCGTGCTCGCCGGTCTCGCGGGCCTGTCGGAGGAACCGTTCGAGGCGGCGCGGGTGGACGGCGCCACGCAGTGGCAGGTGCTGCGCTACGTCACCATTCCGATGGTCATGCCGACCATCCTGACCGCGGTGATCCTGCGCCTCATCGATGCGTTGAAGACCTTCGACATCATCTTCGCCATGACCGGCGGCGGCCCGGGCTACGCCTCCGAGACGCTCAACATCATGGGCTTCAAGTACTCCTTCGAATACTTCCGCATGGGGCAGGCCTCGGTGATCCTGATCGCCCTGTTCTTCTTCGTTCTCCTGTGCAGCCTCGGCATCATGAAACTGCGATCCACATCGGAAAGCTGAGACTTCGACGGCCCGCCCCTCGGCAAGGAGCACATCGCAATGAAGAAGAACATCCTGCACGAGACCCTGTTCTATCTCGTCGTGATCTTCATATCGCTGATGGTGCTCTTCCCGTTCCTGTGGATGCTGTCGTCATCGTTCAAGACGCAGACCGACATCATCGCCTGGCCGCCGAAGTTGATCTTCACGCCGACGCTGCAGAACTACGAGAAGGTGTTCGGCGAGCAGGACTTCCTGAAGTATTTCATCAATTCGACCGTGGTCGGCGGGCTGGCGGTCGGCCTGTCGCTCGTCCTCGGCCTGCCGGCGGCCTATTCGATCTCGCGGTTCACCCAACGAAAGCTCGCCCTGTTCATCCTCCTGGCACGACTGATGCCGGGCATCTCGTTCCTGATGCCCTGGTACATCATCTTTTCGCGGCTGAACCTGATGGACACCTATGTGGCGCTGGTGCTCAGCCACATGCTGATCGCCCTGCCGATCGTGGTGTGGATCATGTCGTCCTACTTCAACTCGATCCCGGTGGAGCTCGAGGAGTCCGCCATGGTCGACGGGGCGACACGGCAATACGCGTTCTGGGCGATCATCCTGCCGATGTCGGGGCCGGGCATCATCACCTCGGTGACGTTGTCGTTCATCTTCTCCTGGAACAACTTCATGTTCTCCCAGGTGCTGTCGATGGAGAAGACCAGGACCCTGCCGATCGCGGTCTACAATTTCGTCTCCTACGCCGAGGTCGACTGGGGCGGGGTGATGGCGGCGGCGGTGGCGATCATGGCGCCGGCGATCATCCTGACCATGATCTTCCAGAAATTCGTCGTCAAAGGACTGACCATGGGGGCGGTCAAGGGCTGACGCCCGGGCCTTTCTCATCGAACCACGAAACCGAGCGAAACGACCATGGCCTCCGTCGACATCGTCAACGTCAAGAAGTCCTTCGACCGCGCCGAGATCCTGCGCGGCGTCTCCGTCGCGATCGAGGACGGCGAGTTCGTGGTGCTGGTCGGCCCGTCGGGCTGCGGCAAGTCCACGCTGCTGCGCATGATCGCCGGGCTCGAGACGATCACCGCCGGCGAGATCCGCATCGGCGATCAGGTGGTCAACGACTTGGCGCCGCGGGATCGCGACGTCGCCATGGTGTTCCAGAACTACGCGCTCTATCCGCACATGACCGTCGCCGACAACATGGCCTTCTCGCTCAAGCTGCGCGGCGTGGCGCGGCCGGAGATCGAAACCCGCGTCCAGCGGGCGGCGGAAATCCTGGGGCTCACCGGGTATCTGAAGCGCCGGCCGAAACAGCTTTCCGGCGGCCAGCGCCAGCGCGTCGCCATGGGGCGGGCGATCGTGCGCGATCCGCGCGTCTTCCTGTTCGACGAACCGCTGTCGAACCTCGACGCCAAGCTGCGCGTCGCCATGCGTTCAGAGATCAAGGAACTGCATCAGCGGCTGAAGACGACGATGATCTACGTCACCCACGACCAGATCGAGGCGATGACCATGGCCGACCGCATCGTCGTGATGCGCGAGGGCAGCGTCGAGCAGATCGGCGGGCCGCTCGAGCTCTACGATACGCCGGCCGATCTGTTCGTCGCCGGGTTCATCGGATCGCCGGCGATGAACATGCTGAAGGGCACCCTCGAGCTCGGCGGCCGCACCGGCTTTTCCGCCGAGAACGGCGTCTTCGTACCGCTGGCGCCCTCCCCCGCCCTCGAGGGGCTCGCCGGCCGGCCGCTGGTGATCGGCATCCGGCCGGAGCACCTGCGGATCGTCGGCGACGGAGAGGATGGATTCGCGGTCGGCGCCAAGATCGTCGAGCCGACCGGCTCGGAGACCCAGGTGACCGCGACCGCCGGCGATGCCGAAATCATCGCCCTCTTCCGCGAACGCCAGACGATCCGGCAGGGCGACACGCTGCGTCTCGCCCCGGTCCACTATCATCTGTTCGACGCGAAGAGCACCGAGCGGTGCGCCTCGATCGGGATCGACCACGGAGCGTGACGCCGGGAGCGGCTTCGACACACCGCGCGACCGGCGGAGCGACGGAGCGTCGGTCCGGCGCCGCGAAGAAGGGTCCTGCAGGAGGCGGCCCCTCCCGCGCGCCTCCGGCGATCGCGCCGGCGCGGGGGACCGTCGTCGGCGCGCCTCTTGTTCGAAAGTCGAATCCACCCTAACATCTTCGTCAGAAATCAAAAAATGGCCGGTATCGATGACGTCCGCTACTCCCAGTGACGAGTTCCTTCTGCGCTCCGATCCACAGGATCCGTTGCTTTCGAAGGAGGTCGAGGGCATCGACCACAACGGCGCGCCGGTCACGACACGCGTCGTCACGGAGAAGCCGCTGACGCTGTTCCTGAACCGCCAGGAGATCGTCACCATGATGACGATCGGCGACCATCCGGACCTTCTCGCCGTCGGCTACCTGCTCAACCAGAACATGCTGCGTCCCGAGGACGAGATCACCGCGATCGACTACGAGGCGTCGCTCGACATCGTCGTTGTCCGGACCAAGCGCGAGACCAACTACGAGGCCAAGCTGCAGAAGAAGGTCCGGACCTCGGGCTGCGCTCAGGGGACGGTCTTCGGCGACGTCATGGAGAGTTTCGACGGGACGCGGCTGCCCGACGGCGCCAAGCTCAAGACCTCGTGGCTCTATGCGCTGACCCGCAAGATCAACATGGCGCCGAGCCTCTATCTCGAGGCCGGGGCGATCCATGGCTGCGTCCTGTGCGAGAAGGACAAGCCGCTCGTCTACATGGAGGACGTCGGACGCCACAACGCGGTCGACAAGATCGCCGGGTGGATGTTCCTCAACCGCGTGCCGGCCGGCGACAAGATCTTCTACACCACCGGCCGCCTCACCTCGGAGATGGTGATCAAGACGGTGATGATCGGCATCCCGATCCTCGTCTCGCGCTCCGGCTTCACCGCCTGGGGCGTCGAACTCGCGCGCAAGTCCGGGCTGACGCTGATCGGTCGCGCCCGCGGCAAGCGCTTCGTCGCCCTGTCCGGAACCGAGCGGATCGAATTCGACGAAGACCCCGAAGCGGCGCCCGAGGAGGCGGCGCACCATCGCCGCAAGGGCGCGCGCGAGGACGCGGAATGACCGATACCAAGGGGTTCGGCGGTCTGGTGCTGGCCGGCGGCCTGTCGCGCCGCATGGGCGGCGGCGACAAGTCGATGCGCTCCCTCGGCGGCATCCCGATGATCGCCCGGGTGATCGAGCGCTTCGCGCCGCAGGTCGGGCCGCTCGCCATTTCCGCCAACTCGTCGGCGGAAGGTTTCGCCGCGTATGGGCTGCCGGTGCTTCCCGACATCGTCGCGGGCCATGCCGGGCCGCTGGCCGGCGTCGTCACCGGTATGTCCTGGCTGGCGGCGCGAGGCGGCGCGACCCATCTGGCCACCGTCGCCACCGACGCCCCCTTCCTGCCGACGAATCTGGTCGCCCGTCTCGCCGCCGTGAGCGCGCCCGAGCGCATCGTCCTGGCGCGGTCGGCGAGCGGACGCCAACCGGTGTTCGGTCTGTGGCCGGTCGCGCTCCGCGGCGATCTCGAACACTGGCTCGCCACCTCCGACACGATGAAGGTGCTGGCCTGGGTGCAACGCCACGATTTCGTCTGGTGCGATTTCGAGCCGGAAGCGCCCGACGCGCCCGATCCGTTCTTCAACGCCAACACACCGGAAGAACTCGCCGAAGCCGAGGCCCTGCTCGCCGGAGCCGGAAGATGAAGGCGCCCGTCTTCGGTATCGCGGGATGGAAGAACTCCGGCAAGACGACGCTGACCTGCGCCCTCGTCGCCGAATTCAGCCGCCGCGGCCTCCGCGTCGCCACCGTCAAGCACGCCCACCACGTCTTCGATGTCGATCGCGAAGGGGCCGACAGTCACTGCCATCGTCGCGCCGGGGCGAACGAGGTCGCCATCGTCTCCGGCCGCCGCTGGGCGTTGATGCACGAGCTCGTCGACGAGGCGGAGCCGACGCTCGACGAGATCCTGTCGCGTCTGTCGCCCTGCGATCTGGTGTTGATCGAAGGCTACAAGAGCGAGTCGCACCCGAAGATCGAGGTGCGCCGCCGCGCCGCGTGGGGCGACAAGCCCTTGGCTCCGTCGGATCCGACCGTGCTGGCGATCGCCGCCGATCACTCCATCGAGAACAGCGCCGTACCGGTACTCGATCTCGACGACGTCGACGCGATCGCCGACCTGATCTCGACCCACCTCGGTCTGGCCGAGCGGGAGCAGGACGCCGCGACGCCCGCTTGACGAAGGCACCGGTGAGACGGCGCGTCAGCCTTCCAGGCGGCGGCGCAGAGAGACGCGTCGCGGCTGCGGGATCGGGTCGATCGGCACGGTGACGTCGCGGCCGTCGGAGGGAGGCTCGAGCGCGGCTTCCGGGGTCGGTTCGGCGTCCGGGGTCGCCGACGCTTCTTCGATCGAAGGGAGCGCGTCCGGTTCCGGTCCCGGAGCGGCCCCGGTCTCCTCGCTCTCGGCCGATCGCGTCTGCCCGGCCCCGTCGGAGGAACCGACCGTTTCGACCACTTGGTCGAGAAAGCCGCGGATCGGATCTCGGATCGACCGATAGACCAGGTCGGCGGGTTCGTTGAAGTCCCGATCGTAGTCGTTGAGGCCGTCGAGATTGGCGAGCAGCGGATCGGAGACGAAGAACCGCCGCAACGCGTCGCGGCGCAGGGCATCCGGGACGCCGCGCTTGAGGAAAAGGGAGAAATCGTCGCCGTAGCGGAGCGTGTCGAGATCGATCGCCTCCGCGGCGAGCCGGTTCGCCTCCTCTTCCGCCAGCCGCTCGGCTTCCGCCGCGTCGCGCGCGGCGACCGCCTGCGGATCCTCCACCGGCTCGATCGTCGGATCGGTGGCGATCGCTTCCGCCTCGGTCATCCGCTTGCGGCGCGACCAACGGGTCAGGAACCCTTCGTCCCGGTCCTCAGCCATCGAGACCGCCTCCGCCGGGGCGGTTGCGGTTCAGGAAGATCGGCTGCTTGCCGAACTTGTGCTCCTCCGGGTCGACCCGATCGCGCTGGCGTTTGACGAACTTCTGCTCGACATGGTGGGCGTCGAGGAACTCGAGCACGGCCCGCAGGATCTCCGGCGGCATGGGAACGCGCTCGATCAGATCCTCGCTGCCGACCTCGCAATCCTGCGCGGCGTGCGGCGAACCGGTGACGGTGTGGACGTACCAGGGAAGCGGATGTATGCCGTCGGCATCTCGCCGCAGCACGACGTAGAGGGCGGGATTGCCGCTGTCGAGATTCTCGATGTAGGCCTCGGTGTCGGCGGCATGGAAGGTCATTTCGAATCGACCCATGTAGTAGCGGGTCATCCGCTCGTCGGAGACCAGAACATCGCCGCTACGAAGGTCGGCAGGCGCCAACATCACCCCGACGGGAATCCAGTAATCTGCGATCCATCGTGAGGTGGAGCGGCGGTTTTCCGCGACCACCCCGAGCATGATCGTCATTTCGCGCGACACGAGCGACCGTTCTCCCCATGAGAGTTACGAAGTGAGTTGCCTCTCTCGGTGCAGAGAATAAGGTGTCGGTACCATACAACAAGGGGGAAACGATGGTTTCGGGTGGTCCGCGTCTGCTGCTGTGCGATTGCGAAGGGTCGATGCCGGTCACCGCCGACGGGCTCGGCAAGATCCTGACCGAAGCGGGCCTCGGCCCGGCGCGGTTCCATCGCAACCTCTGTCGCGCCGAGACCGCCGCCTTCGAAAAGGCGCTGGCCGATCCCTCGCCGCTGTGCGTCGGCTGCACCCAGGAAGCGCCGCTCTTCGCCGAGATCGCAGCGGAAGCGGATCGCGGCGACCTCACCTTCGTCGACCTGCGCGAGAGCGCCGGCTGGAGCGCCGAATCGGCGAAGAGCCTGCCGAAGATGGCGGCGCTGATCGCCGCGACGGCGACGCCGGCGGTTCCGGCGCGGCTGCGCACCATCGAGAGCGACGGCTTCTGTCTGGTGATCGGCGCCGGTCAGGCCGCCTTCGAGGCCGCCGCCCGTCTCGACCGGTCGCTCTCGGTGTCGCTCCTCCTCACCGACGTCGACGATCTCGTCCTGCCGACGACGCGCGACTTCCCCGTCTTCACCGGCCGGGTGGTGGCGGCCCGGGGCTCCTTCGGCGCTTTCGAGGTGACCATCGACCGTCACGCCGCGCTGTCGCCTTCGGCACGGGCGAGCGCCGTCTTCGGCCCGCCGCGCAACGGCGTGCGCACCACCTGCAGCGTCGTCTTCGACATGACCGGCGACGGACCGCTCTTCGCCGGCGACCACGGCCGCGACGGCTACGTCCGCGCCGATCCCGGCGACCGCGCCGCGGTGCTCGAGGCGATCGCCACGGCCTCCGACCTCGTCGGCAGCTTCGAGAAGCCGATCTACGTGAGCGTCGACGCGGCGATCTGCGCTCATTCGCGCTCCCGCAAGGTCGGCTGCAGCAAGTGCCTCGACCATTGCCCGGCGAGTGCGATCACGCCGAACGGCGATTCGGTCGTCATCGATCCCGGCATCTGCGACGGCTGCGGCAACTGCGCCGCTCATTGTCCGACCGGAGCGATCGCCTACGCCTACCCGTCACGCGCCGACCTGATCACGCGCATCCAGGCGACGGCCCGCACCTATCTCGCCGCCGGCGGCGACGCGCCGGTCCTGCTCCTCCACGACGCCAAGCACGGGACGCCGCTGATCGGCGCCATGGCCCGTTACGGCCGAGGCCTGCCGGCGGCGGTCGTGCCGCTCGAACTGCATTCGACCAGCGGCATCGGCCACGATCTCCTGGCCGCGGCGCTCGCCGCCGGCTTCCGCACGATCGTCATCCTCGCCGACCCGGCCAAGGCCGAGGAGATGGGCACGGTCGCGGCGGAGGTCGACCTGCTCGAGACGCTGATCGCCGGCTTCGGCCATGCCGGCCCGCGGGTCGTCACCCTCATCGAGAGCGATCCCGACCTGGTCGAGGCCCCGCTCTACGAACTTCCCGGCCGCGCCGAGATCACCCGCGTCGCGCCCTCCCCGGTCGGCAGCAAGCGCGAGATCGCGCGGTTCGCGCTGACCGCCCTGTCGGATGCCGGCAAGCCGGCGAGCGACGCCCTGCCGCTGCCCGCCGGCGCGCCCTATGGCCGCGTCACCGTCGACACCGCCGCCTGCACCCTCTGCCTCGCCTGCGTCTCGGCCTGTCCCGCCCAAGCGCTACGCGACCGAGCCGACAAACCGCAGCTGCGCTTCGTCGAGACCGCCTGCGTCCAGTGCGGCCTGTGCGCCACCACCTGCCCGGAGAAGGCGATCCGCCCCGAACCGCGCTGGTCGCTGCGCCCCGACGCCGCCGTGCCGGTGGTGCTGCACGAGGACGAGCCGGCGCTCTGCGTCTCCTGCGGCAAGCCCTTCGCCGCCGCCGGCGTGCTGCGCGCGGTCCAGCGCAAACTCGGCGGCACTCATCGCATGTTCGACACCGACGAACGTCGGGCGCTGCTCTTCATGTGCGACACCTGCCGGCTCACCGAGCTGTCGAAGGGCGGCGCCGATCCCTTCGCCATCGCCTCGCCGCGCCGCATCCGCACCACCGAGGACTACCTGCGCGCCGAGCGCGAAGGTCGCTCGGTCGACGACATCGTCGGCGACGGCTGAGACGGAAACTCGCAGCGGCCGACGTCGGGGACGTCGGCCCCGCGCATCTTCACTGGTGCGCCGCGACCAGCGGCAGGTTGGTCAGGAGGTTCTGCGGTTTCATCCGCACGCGGCCGTTCGCGTCGACCGCGAGACCGAGGAACACCGGCCGGCCGCGGACCCGCTCGATCACCCGAGCGGGCTCCAGGATCTCCATGCGGAACAGCGCCGCGATCTTTCCCTGGCCGGCGACGGGCAGGGTCTCGCCGCGATAGAGGGCGTTGAGGATGCGCGTCGCCTCGGCGTCGAGCCCGATGTGCCAGACCCACGGCTGATCGCGTACCGACTGCAACGGCAACACCTGGGTGCGGAGATCGAGAAAGCGGGCGAGCCAGCGCTCGATCACCCGGGCGAAACCGCTCTGTCCGAGATGGCCGAACCGGAAGTCGAGGCCGAAATCGAAGTGGTCGGCGTGCGCTCGGTAGCGATCGGCACTCTCGGGGGTGAGCGTTTCGAGCTCGACCTCGCGCGACCGCGGCAGCTCCACGGCGAGGAGCGCAGCGCCGGCACTGCGGGTTTCGATCACCTCGGCGTCGGCCAGCATGATCCGCTCGTCGGAGGTGGTCGAGACCTGCTCGCGGAAGAACAGTTCGCCGGCGCGGGCGATGAAGGCGTCCTTCTCGCCGCGCAACAGGTCGGTGACGACGAGGTGCACCAGTTGATCGACGAAGACCGGCGGCACCCGCGGCGCCCCCGGCTCGAAGAGGGCGCGATAGCCCGCCTCGATCGATCCGGCGGTCACCAGATGGTCGCGCAACGCCAACACCATGGCGTAGTTCTCGGCCGCGTCGCGATCGACGATCGCGGCGAGATCCTCCGCGCCGACCGTGGCGAAGGGATCGGCCATCAGCCGCTCGAACAAGCGGTGCTCGGCGGCGCAACTCTCGGCGATCGGATGGATCTCGGGTCGCGTGTAGTAGGCGCGCAGCAGATCGGGGGCGATCGGCAGCCGGCCGTTCACCGCGGGTCCGACGAGATGGAGCCCGGCCGATTTCCAGATGATGCCGTCGTCGCTCCCGCTCACGCGTCCACTCCCAGGGCTCGGGCGAGCGAGATCTCGCGGATCCCGCCCGCGGTTTCGATCCGCGCGCCACCGCGGTCGTCGAAGCCGAGGATGCGACCCTCGCACATGGCGCCGCCGAGATCGACCCGCGCCTGAGGACCGCCGACGTCGAGGAGACGTCCAGCTAGAGCCGGCTTCAGGCGGGCGAAGCCGCCGTGGCGCCATTCGTCGAGCCACGACAGGAAATGGCGCGCCGTGGCGCCGATCAGCGCATCCGACACGACGTCGCCGCAGCCCTCTTCGTGCAGCGCCGTCACACCGACCTCGTGCCCGGGCGCATCGCGTAGATGCTCCGGCAGCTCCAGTGTGACCGAGAAACCGACGACGGCATGGTCGGGGATGTCGTCGAGGCCGGTCGGCGCGGTCGCGTCGATCGTCACCCGACCGACGGCCCCGCCGTTGGCGGTCAGGGTCTCGGGCCAGCGGACCATCAGCGGCAGGTCGGGCGGGCCGATCGAGCCGAGCGCGTCGCCGACGGCGAGCAGCATCACCGGCACGATCTCCAGCACGTCGCGCCAGGGAACGTCGGGCTCGAGGACGATCGCCGCGGCCGCGACGTCGGTCGACCGGGACCAGACGAGATCGCCGGCGCCGAGCCGTCCGGAGGCGGCCCCCTCGAGCGCGACGCGCAGAGGATCGACATCCGGTGGAGCGGGATGGCCGGTCAACACGGGCGGCAGGATCGGCGCGGACGACACGGGGGCGATCAGGGCAGCTCGATCTCGCCCTCGACCACATGGGCGAGCGAGGTGCCTTCGGCGGTGACGACCACCTTCATCTTCAGCGTGCGCCCGGACGCGCCACCGCTGCGCACCAGGTTCTCGATCTCCTGCTGCGAGGTGACGCCCACCTGCTTCAGGAACTTCCGCATCGACATGTTGAAGTCTTCGTCGCTCACCGCGCGTCTCCATGTTCCGGCCGGCCACGGGGGCCGGCCGTTCCAGTTTCGTAGCTCGGACGGGTATCAGGCCTCGAGTTGATCGGCCAGGACTTCGACGAGGCTCTTGATCTCCCGCGTCCAGCCGAGCGCCTGCCGGCTCTCGTCCATGGTCAGACGGCAGTTGGCGCAGGACGACACCAGATGCTCCGCTCCCGTCGCCTCGACCTGATCGATCTTCACCTGGAAGACCTTGTGGCGAAGCTCCGCCGCGCTGCCCATCGCCTGGACGCCGCCACCGCCACCGCAACACCAGTTGTGGTTCGCCGTCGGCGACATCTCGCGGAAGTCCTTGGCGAAGGCGCCGAGGATGTCGCGCGCCGCCTGGGTCGCACCACCGCGCCGCGAGATCTGGCAGGGGTCGTGATAGGTCATCGACTCGGCCGTCGGCTTCAGCTTCAGCTTGCCGTCGCGGATCAGCTTGGCCACCATTTCGGTGATGTGCACCACCTCGAAGGTCAGCGGTCGGCCGAGAATGTTGGCGCCGCTCCAACGCATGGCGCCGTAGGCGTGGCCGCATTCCGGGATGACCAGGGTCTTGGCGCCGACCGCCTCGGCCGCCGTGGTGAGACGCTCGACCATGATCTTGGCGATGTCGGGCTTACCCGACAGGACGCCGAAGTTGGTCGCTTCGTAGCCCTTCGAGCTGATCGTCCAGTCGACGCCGGCGGCGTTGAGGACCTTGGCCATCGCGACGATCGAATCCGGATATTTCATCATCTCGATCGACGAGACGGTGATCAGCACGTCCGCCTTTTCGCGGTCGAGCGGGATCTCGACCTCGTTGTCGTCGGCGAGCCACTCGAGCCGGTCTTCGAGGAGTTGCGGGGTCAGGCCGAGCGGGCTGCCGCGGGTGCGCGAGTTCTCCGCCGCTTCCCACAGATCGGACGGGCCGACGCCCGCCGCCGTCATCGCCTGTCGCGACAGGCCGACGATCGAGGCGATGTCGATGCCCATCGGGCAGACCTCGGTGCAGCGACCGCACATGGTGCAGCTGTCGAAGATCAGCTCCTTCCATTCGATCAGATCGTCGGCCGTGAGTTCCGGCGGGACCAGACCGAAGAGCTTCTTGACGCCGGCGAGCGGCGCCTTGTGGCGGCGGTAGACCCGCGTCATCGGCACCAGTTTGAGGGTCGGCGTGTACTTCGGATCCTGCGTCGCCTCGTGGAAGTGGCAGGCTTGGCTGCACTGTCCGCAGTGGATGCAGGCTTCGAGGTAGGAGGCGATGTGACTGCCGATCACCGCCTGGAAGCGGTCGATGGCGGCCTGGACGTTCACCGTCGAAGGCCCGATCGTCGTCGCGGTGGTCATGGAGTCACCCCCCTGCGCCCGTAGGTGGCGCCGGTGTAGGCGCGGCTGAACACGAAGGTGAAGGCGTGCATCAGCCGCCCGAACGGGAAATAGATCAGCAGGATGTCGACGAACAGCATGTGCAGCGCCCGCAGCCCGTCGTGGGCCTCCTGCAGCGCCAGACAGCCGGTCAACATCACCAGGAAGATCAGCCAGACGCCGAAGTGATCATCCGCGTCGGACAGGCGACGCATCACCGGATCGGTGAGGCGGCGGACCCACATCAGGATCAGCCCGGCGAAGGCGGCTTCGGCCGCGAGGAGGAAGCCCCACCGCGGCATCGCCGTCCAGCCGACGCCGAGGATGCGGTCGTGGATGAACTTCACGTGCGGCGCCGCGAACAGCACCAGCACGAAGAGGCCGATGTGGAAGGCGTAGCCGGTGACGAAGTGGTAGACCGTTCGCCCCAGGTTGCCGCCGTGCGGCACCGAATGCAGTGCGATCGCCTTGAGCGCGCCGGCGGTGCCGGAGGACCGCGCCGCGCTGCGATCGACCGATCGGCCGAGGCGGACGAGACCGACGAGGTGCCAGACCACGCCGACGACGAAGACCACGACGGCGAGATACCAGAGCGGGCCTTCGACAAGTTGCAGAAACGTCATCGTCGTGCCCCCTCTCAGACCTTACCGGCCGCGGCCGCCACTTCGGCGCCGACGCTGTCGGTGCTCGATTCGGCGAGATGCGCCTCGTACCAGAGGTCGTGATGTTCCTTGGCCCAGTTCTCGTCGACGGTGCCGCGGGTCATGCCCTCGAGCGCGCCCTCCATGCCGAGCGTGCCGATGTAGATGTGGCCGAGACCGACCGCGATGAAGCCGACGGCGGCGATGCCGTGGACGAGGTTGGCGAGTTGCATCATCGCCCGCGCCGGCGGAGCGTCCGGCGTCGTCTGCGCCACCATGCCCGGCAGGTGGTCGGGGAAGAGCAGCAGGATGCCGCTGATCGACAGCGCCACACCGGCGATGCTGGCCAGCCAGAACCAGGACTTCTCGCCGAAATTGTAGCGGTGCGAGCTGGCGTGGCCGCCGAGCAGGCCGCCGCCCTTGAGCGCCCACACCACGTCCACCCAGCGGAAGCCGTTGCCGCGGACGAAGGTGACGAAGAGGGCGACGATCGCCACGACGAAGAGCGGGCCGAAGAGGTTGTGACCCTGCAGCGAGGCGCTGGCCAACAGCGAGAAGACGCTCGGTCCGACCACCGGCAGGAGGATGTCCTTGCCGAGGAAGAGGATGAGCCCGCTCACGCCCAGCAGCACGAAGAGCACCGCCATGAACCAGTGGACCACCCGCTCGGTCAGCGAGAAGCGCGGCATCACCCGCCCCGAACGCCCACCCTTGATGCGGATGCGGCCGCGGATCAGGAAGAAGGCGACGATGGCGACGACGACGCCGGCGAAGATCCGCCCGCCCCACACCTTGACCACTTCGTTGTGGAAGACGCGCCAGTCCTGACCCTGCGACTGGATCAGCGTCGGTGCGTTGGGATCGGGGATGGAGACCCGGCCGGCCGCGCCCTTGCGGACGTCGTGCCAGACCTCGGCGTCCGAACGGTTGCCGAGCGCACCGCCCTGCATCTCCGGGCCGGGAGGCGCCAGAGTGACGGCCCCGGCCGGCGGGCGCACCGAACTCTGCGCCAGGCTCGGGGCGAGGGAGGCGAGAAGCAGCAGGACGACCACGACGAGGCCGCCCGCCACCCGTGCGAGGTCGAACGCGGGAAAGCGCCGCGCGGCGGGCTTCGCGAGCCCCTGCGCCACGCCATCGGCCGCGAACGTATTCGAGAACGACGCACGGAGCGTTCGTGGAAAGCGCATCGATCCACTCCAGAATGAGGGGAGGCGTCGGATGAGATCACGCGGTCGCGACGGACGCCTCGGCGCCCGTCGACCTTCGCTCACCCGGACGGCCGGTCGACCCGACCGTCCGAGGTGATCGTCGTGTGTCCCGTTCCGATCAGCGGGGAACCTTCTTCTGATAGGCGGTTCCCCACCCCCAGGCTCCGGCTCCGAATCCGCGCGCCACCACGCGTTCGCGGTAGATCGCCGACACGGTGTCGCCGTCGCCGGCCAGAAGCGCCTTGGTCGAGCACATCTCCGCGCACAGCGGCAGTTTGCCCTCGGCCAGACGATTGCGGCCGTACTTCTGGAATTCGGCGGCGGAGTTGTCGACCTCCGGACCGCCGGAGCAGAAGGTGCACTTGTCCATCTTGCCGCGCGAGCCGAAGCTCGACGCCTGCGGATACTGCGGTGCGCCGAAGGGACAGGCGTAGAAGCAGTAGCCGCAACCGATGCACAGGTCCTTGTTGTGCAGCACCACACCCTGGTCGGTCTGGTAGAAGCAGTCCGTCGGGCAGACCGCCATGCAGGGCGCGTCCGAGCAGTGCATGCAGGCGACCGACAGCGACCGCTCCCCGGGCTTGCCGTCGTTGATCGTCACGACCCGACGACGGTTGATGCCCCAGGGAACCTCGTGCTCGTTCTTACAAGCGGTGACGCAGGCGTTGCATTCGATGCAGCGTTCGGCGTCGCAGAGGAACTTCATACGTGCCATGGTTCAGTTCCTCCCTCAGGCCCGCTCGATCCGGCAGAGCGTGGTTTTGGTCTCCTGCATCTGGGTGATGATGTCGTACCCGTAGGTCTGCGCGGTGTTGCTGGCCTCGCCGAGCACGATCGGATCACTGCCCTCCGGATACTTGTCCCGGAGATCGACACCCTGGAACTGGCCACCGAAGTGGTAGGGCGTGAACACCACGCCGCGCCCGACGCGTTCGGTCACCATGGCCGCGATCTTGATCTTGGCCCCCGACGGGCTGTGCAGCCACACCTTATCGTGGTCCTTGATGCCCAGGTTGTTGGCGTCGAAGGTGTTGATTTCGACGAACATCTCCTGCTGCAGCTCGGCGAGCCACGGGTTGGACCGGGTCTCGTCGCCGCCGCCCTCGTATTCGACCAGACGGCCCGAGGTCATGATCAACGGGAAGTCCTTCGAGAAGTCGTTCTTCTGGATCGACTCGTAGGCGGTGGGCAGGCGCCAGTCGGTCCGATCCGTATAGGTCGGGAACTCGGCGACCATGTCGCGCCGCGGCGCATAGAGCGGTTCGCGGTGCAGCGGCACCGGATCGGGGAAGGTCCACACCACGGTGCGGGCCTTGGCGTTGCCGTAGGGCGCGCAGCCGTGCTTGATCGCCACCCGCTGGATGCCGCCCGACAGATCGTTCTTCCAGTTGACCTCGTCGATCTTCTTGGGATCGTCGGAGCCGGCGACCTTCTTGATCGAGGCCATCTCGGCTTCGGTCAGGTCCTTGTCCCAGCCGAGGCCGCGCAGCATGCCCATGGTGAACTCGGGGTAGCCGTCCTTGATCTCGGACTCGACCGGCCAGCTGTTCTCCGCCAGCAGGTTCTCACCGTTGCGTTCGACACCGAAGCGGGCGCGGAAGCCCATGCCGCCCTGCGCCACCGGGATGGAGGTGTCGTAGAGCACGGCGGAGCCGGGATGCTTCATCTCCGGCGTGCCCCAGCACGGCCACGGCAGTCCGTAGAACTCGCCGTCGTGCGGGCCACCGACGGCGCGCAGCGTCGTCTTGTCGAAGGTCGCCTGATGCTTCATGTGCGACTTCAGGCGTTCCGGCGACTGGCCGGTCATGCCGATGGTCCACATGCCGCGATTGTATTCGCGGGTCAGGTCCTCGATCACCGGCTCGTTGCCGTTCATCTTGATGTTGCGGAACATCCGGTCGGCGAAACCGAACTTCTTGGCGAAGAGATACATGATCTCATGATCGACCTTGGACTCGAAGAGAGGCTCGATCACCTTCTCGCGCCACTGCATCGACCGGTTGGACGCCGTCACCGAGCCGTAGGTCTCGTACTGGGTCGCGGCCGGCAGCAGATAGACGCCGTCCTTGCGATCCTGAAGGACCGCCGTCATCGTCGGATAGGGATCGACGACCACCAGCATTTCGAGCATGCCCATCGCCTTGCGCATCTCCGGCAGACGGGTCTGCGAGTTCGGCGCATGGCCCCAGAACACCATGACCTTGGTGTTGTCGGGTTGCAGGATGTTCTCCTTGGCCTCGAGGACGCCGTCGATCCAGCGCGACACCGGGATACCGGTCTCGTACATCATCGGCTTGGCCTTGCCGTCCTTGCCGGTCATCGTGGCGAAGCGGCCCTTGAGCCAGCCGAGGTCCTCTTCCCAGACCCGCGCCCAATGGGCCCAGGAGCCGGCCGCCAGACCGAAGTAGCCGGGCAGCGTGTCGGCGAGAACGCCGAGATCGGTGGCGCCCTGGACGTTGTCGTGGCCACGGAAGATGTTGGCGCCGCCGCCGGACACGCCGATGTTGCCGAGCGCCAGCTGCAGGATCGAGTAGGCGCGGGTGTTCGACGAGCCATTGGTGTGCTGGGTGCCGCCCATGCACCAGATCAGGGTGCCGGGGCGATTGTTGGCCAGCGTCTTGGCGACCCGTTCGAGCTGCGAGCCGGGAACCCCGGTCACCTGCTCGACCTTGGCCGGCGTCCACTTCTTCACTTCCTTGCGGATCTCGTCCATGCCCCAGACACGGGTGCGGATGTACTCCTTGTCCTCGAGACCGTTCTCGAAGATGTGCCAGAGGATGCCCCACACCAGCGCCACGTCGGTGCCGGGACGGAAGCGGACGAATTCGTCGGCGTGGGCCGCCGTGCGGGTGAAGCGCGGATCGCAGACGATCAGCGGCGCGTTGTTCTGCTCCTTGGCCTTGAGCAGATGCAGCAGCGACACCGGATGCGCCTCGGCCGGATTGGAGCCGAACAGGATGATCGAGCGCGAATTGTGGATGTCGTTGTAGGAGTTCGTCATCGCGCCGTAGCCCCAGGTGTTGGCAACACCCGCGACCGTGGTCGAGTGACAGATACGCGCCTGATGGTCGACGTTGTTCGTGCCCCAATAGGCGGCGAACTTGCGATAGAGATAGGCCTGCTCGTTGGAGTGCTTGGCCGAGCCGAGCCAGTAGACGGAATCCGGGCCCGACTTCTCACGCACGGCGAGCATCTTGTCGCCGATCTCGTTGATCGCCTGATCCCAGGAGACGCGCTTCCACTTCCCGTCGACGAGCTTCATCGGGTACTTGAGCCGGCGTTCGCCGTGCGCGTGTTCGCGCACCGACGCGCCCTTGGCGCAGTGGCCACCGAGGCTGAAGGGAGAATCGTAGCCGACGCCCTGGCGGATCCACACACCGTGATCGAGCTCGGCGATGACCGAGCAGCCGACCGAGCAGTGGGTGCAGATGGACATCTTGGTCTCGGTCGCCTTGGCCGCCGGGGTGGCGGGCGTCGCGGCCTCGACCATGCCGGTGGTCAGCGTCGAGATGGCGGTGGCACCGCCGATGGTCAGACCAGAGCGCTTGAGGAAGGTGCGGCGGTCGATGGCCGCGATCCCGTGCTCCGTACCGGTCGAGGACAGTCGGGGGCCTCTCGCTACCCCATTCGTCTTCTTCCTGAGCATATCAATCTCCCGTTGTACCCTTCGCCTCGTCGGCGATCTTCGTCGTTCGTGAACGTCAGAAGCGGGCGGTGGCGTAGTAGGTCTTCACGTGTTCGGTTTCCCGATAGCCCTGGCCCTCGGCCGGCTTGGCCGCCTGCGCGGGTTCGGCGCCGCCGGTGACCAGCGCGGCACCGCCGGCGACGGTTCCGAGGCCGGCGAACTTCAGGAAGCCTCGACGATCCGTCCGGGCTTCTTCGATCTTCCCATCCATCGGATCTCTCCTCTTCTCGACGACCCGTTGTCGGTTCCCCTCGGCCGGCCGGTCGTCGGCGCCGATCGCGGGGTGATGGACGAGATGCGGTCACATCTCGAAAGCGGCCTTCTCGATCTCGACGAACAGACGTCCGACGCGGCCGACGGCTCCGTGGAAGCGGGCCTGCGGCAGCTTCTCGAGATCGGCGAAGAAATGCGGCATCCAACCGACCACGTGGGCCTCGAAGAATGCCGCCTGATCCTCGTCCGAGGCCGGCACGGCGAAGCCGCCCTCGATCAGCCCGGCCATCATCTCGAGCAGTGCGGCGACGTGGTCCTCCGGCTCGACGACGTTCTCGGCCCGGGCGATGCCGAGCCGTTCCATGTCGATGCGCAGGCGCGCCAGCGGTTTGTCGTTGAGGAAGCCGGTCAGATAGTAGGACGCGTAGGGGATGAGGAGGCCGCGGCCGACGCCGATGAAGACCTCGTCGTACTCGTCCCGCACCGCTTCGGGGGCCGTCGCGGCGGCGGCCGCCGCCAGGGCTGCGATCGCCTGCCCCATCTCGGATCGATCGCCGCCGAGGCCGGCGACGAGCGCGAGCAGATCTGCGTCGGCCGGGCGCGCCAGAAGCCGCGCCAGCAGACGATAGATGCCGGCTCTCATCCGATCGGTCTCATCGATCGGCCGTTCACGCGTCGACGCGGTTTGCGACACAACGCCTCCCTGTATTTTTTCCAAGAATGACCATCGACGAAGGTCGAAAGCAACGGCTATTTTTCTTCTCGGCGACGATTTTCAGGAAATCATCGCTCTTCCCGCAGAAACCCTCGACGACCGTTGCGACGACAGGAAGAATGCGTTGTTACATCTTGCGCATAACGAAATTCCATCCAGCGATCGCAACCATTTCGACATTTCTCTTTCGCGCGGCAACCTGCAGAGCACCCTCGCACCCGCCGACGGTATCGGGCGCGATCGAGTCGGTCGCCGCGCGACGGCGCGCAGTCCGGGGACGAGGCCGGACACCGGAACGCGCCCGTCGTCCACCGTCGTCATATCGACCCCATGAAGTGCCGACCCGTTCGAGACTTCACGGGCGAAGGCGAGCCCGAACGGGCGGCGGCCGGTCAGGCCGAAACTCGCGAAATTCGGACGAGTCCGAATTTCGTGGACCCGGTATCATTCGCTCTGGCGACCGAGGCGGTCCTCGATGCGGGTCGCGGCGGCCTTCACGGCGTCGACGAGATCGGGGTCGGACTGGCCGACCTTGAACTCTGGGACGACGATCGAGATCGTCGCGATGCAGGCGCCGTCGCGATCGCGAATCGGTGCGGCGATGCAGGCGACGGAATAGTCGCTCTCGCCCTGTTGGACGGAGAGGCAGGCATCGAGCGCCCTGGGCGAGGTCGTCGCCAGGACCACCGGATCGGTCTCGGCGCGACCGGTGGGCGACGGTGTCGCCGAGCGGCGGAAGATCTCGAGGCGCTCGGCTTCGTCGAGGTGGCCGACGAGAAGACGACCCGAGGCGGTCCAATTGAGCGGCACCCGAGTCCCGATCCGCGACGTCACCTGGAAATGGCCGATGCCCTCGGCCATGGCGAGGACCACCATGTGGTCGCCGTCGCGGCCACAGACCTGCACCGTCTCGCCGACCGCGTGAGACAGCTCGTTCATCTCGTGGGTGGCGACGGTGAGGAAGTCGAGATTGCGGGCGTAGCTCAGACCGTAGTGGTAGAGCCGCGGGCCGAGCCACACCGCGCCGGCCGCGGTGCGATCGAGCAGGCGCTTCGCCACCATGTCGTCGACGGTGGCGTAGACGGTGGAGAGCGGCGCCCCGGTCGCCTTGGCGAGTTCGTAGGCGGTCGCCGGCTGGCCGGTCTCCTGGAGATGATCGAGGATCTGCAGCATGCGGTCGAGCGCGCTCACTCGCGAAACCCGCTTTCGCCCTCCCGTCGCCTCCTCGATCGTCACGTCTCCCACCTTCGTCTCCGCTCGCTTCGTTCGCGCCCCCTCCCCCGTCAGTCCGGCCAGGCGAGGATCTTCGCCTCGGCCTTCAGGCGACGCGCCGCGTAGGACGTGGCGATCGGGGTGGGAGCCGCCGCCGCCCGGTCGAGTTCTTCGATCAGGCGACGGCCGACCAGAAATTCCTCGTCTTCGTGCAGATTGCAAGGATCGAGGAAGAAGAAGCCGAGTTCGACCTCGTGATCGCGCACGATCACCGGCGGCGACCCGGCGGCGAGGGCGTCGGCGAGATCCCAGGCGGTGATACGCGCCGCGGCGGCGTCGATCCGCACCTTCAGCCGGTCGAGCGGATTATGCGTCGGATCGGCTTCGATCTCGGCGCGGACACCGGGGCGGCCGGAGAGCGTCTCGACCCAGTGATCGAGCGCGGCGCGCTCGCGCCGGCGCACCGCCGCATGGTCGCGCCGGGCCCAGGCCTCGAGCGCCGCGACGGCGCCGAGGATGCTCTCCTTGCCGGTCTTCATGCCGCGGCCGATGCCGCGATTCTGCAGGTAGGTGGCGCGGACGAGATCCTTGCGCCCGGCGACGAGACCCGCCGTCGGCCCGCCGAGGAACTTGTGGGCCGAATAGACGGCGACGTCGGTGCCTGCCGCGACGAAGCCGGTCAGGTCGTATTCGGAAGCCGCGTCGACGATGACCGGCACACCGCGGGCGTGCGCCACCTCGACGAAGGTTTCGAAAGGCACCATGCCGTAGTGGGCGACGTGGTGGGAGACGACGTAGAGCGCCGCGGCGGTGCGTTCGGTGATCGCCCCGGCCAGTTGATAGGCGTGCGACGAGGTCGCCTGGCCGACGACGACCGGCTTCGCCCCGGCGACGCGGATCGACTGGTCGAGCGGGGCGCCGTAGTCGACGAGATGGCCGGCGAGCACCACCACCTCGTCCTTCAGTCCCGTCGTCTCGGGCAGCCGCTCGATGGCGGCGAGATCGGCGCCGGTCATGGCGGCGGCGATCGAAAGTGTGATGCCGGCGGCGGCGGAGGCGGTGACGAAGCCGGCTTCGGCGCCGGTCGCCGCGGCGATCGCGCGGCTGGCGAGCCGATGCAGGTCGCCCATCTCGACGAACTGCGGCAGCAGTTCGGTCATCGCGGCGATCGCCTCGGGCACGACGATCGAAGCGCCGAGCGAGGTCATGGTGCCCGAGGTGTTGATCACCGGGCGCAGGCCGAGGCGCGGACGGGGGTCGTGGTTCGACATCGGACGGGTCCTCAGGCGCGATCTTCGACGGCGAAGATGGCTTCGATCTCGACGGTGATGCCGTCGGGCAGCGAGCCGAGACCGACGGCGGAGCGGGCGTGGCGGCCGGCCTCGCCGAAGACCGCGACGAGAAGCGACGAGCAGCCGTCGATCACCTTCGGATGGTCGGCGAAGTCCGGCACGGCGTTGACCATGCCGAGGAGCTTGACGACACGCTTGACCCGTCCGAGGTCGCCGAGCGCGGCTTGCGCGACGGCGAGCAGGTTGAGACCGGTGAGCTCCGCGTCGGCGCGGGCCCGGGCCACGTCGACGTCGCGGCCGACCTTGCCGATGCGCAGCCTGCCGTCGTGCTGGCGCGGCCCCTGACCCGAGAGATAGAGCAGGTCGCCGTGGATGGCATAGGGGATGTAGTTGGCGATCGGCTCGGGCGGCGGCGGCAGGGTCAGGCCGAGGGCGGCGAGCCGATCGAGCGGCGAGGCCTGGGGGTGGATGGTCATGCGGGTCTGTCCACGAGCGGGAGGGAAGTGGCGGTGTCGAGCTTCAGGCAGGCGGCGGACCGCCCGCCGCCGAGATCGACGGTCGGAGGAACGGTGACCGCGCAAGCCTTGTCGGCGAGCGGGCAGCGGGTGCGGAAGACGCAGCCCGAGGGCGGCGAGATCGGGCTGGGGATGTCGCCGCCGAGCGGTCGATGGATGCGCCGACGGGTCGGGTCGGGCTGCGGCGCGGCGGCGAGAAGCGCCCGGGTATAGGGGTGGAGCGGGTTCGCCCGGATCTCGCGGCTGGGGCCGCGCTCCATCACCCGGCCGAGATAGAGCACGACGATCTCGTCGCAGGCGTATTCCACCACGGTCAGGTCGTGCGAGATGAACAGCATGGTCAGGTCGAAGCGGCGGCGCAGATCCTCCATGAGGTTCAAGACCTGCGCCTGGACCGACACGTCGAGAGCGGAGACCGGCTCGTCGGCGACGATGAAGTCCGGTTCGACGGCGAGCGCCCGGGCGATGCCGATGCGCTGGCGCTGGCCACCGGAGAATTCGTGCGGGTAGCGCGAGGCGTGATCGGCTTCGAGGCCGACGAGTTGGAGCAGGTCGGCGACCCGCTCGAGCCGCGCCCTGCCCTTCGGATAGCCGCGCGTATCGAGCGCCTCGTCGATGATGGCGCGCACGGTCATCCGCGGGTCGAGGCTCGAATAGGGATCCTGGAAGATGATCTGCAGCCGCCGGCGCCAGGCGCGCATCTCGCGCTCGGACAGCGCGAAGATGTCGGTGCCGTCGAACATCATGCTGCCGGCGGTCGGCTCGATCAGGCGCAGCAGCGCCCGCCCGACCGTGGTCTTGCCGGAACCTGATTCGCCGACCAGTCCGACGATGCGGCCGCGCGGGATCGTCAGATCGACGTTCTCGACCGCATGGACGATGCGCCCGTCGGGAAGGTGGAAATGCTTGGTGAGGCCTCGGACCTCGAGCAGCGGCGCGGCGGTCATGCGGCGTCTCTCCTCGGGCAGCGGACGACATGATGGGGGCCGATCGGCTCCAGCGCCGGGTCGACCTCGCGGCAGGCGTCGACGGCGAGCGCGCAGCGCGGCGCGAAGGCGCAGCCGAGCGGAAGGCGGGTGATCGACGGCACCGAACCGGGGATGGCGGCGAGCGGCCGGCGGGTGCCGTCGGCCGCCACGTCGCGAGAGACGTTCGGCGTCGAGGCGAGCAGCGCCCGGGTGTAGGGATGCGACGGCCGGGCGAAGATCTCTTCAACCGGCCCCTGCTCGACGACGCGGCCGGCGTACATCACCACCACCTCGTGGGCGATCTCGGCAACGACGCCGAGATTGTGGGTGATGAACAGGACGCTCATGCCCAGTTCGCTCTGGAGCCGGCGCATCAGTTCGAGGATCTGCGCCTGGATGGTGACGTCGAGCGCCGTCGTCGGCTCGTCGGCGATGAGCAGACCCGGCCGGCAGGCGAGCGCCATGGCGATCATGACGCGCTGGCGCATGCCGCCGGACATCTCGTGCGGATAGGTGTCGATGCGGCTCTCCGGCGCCGGAATCTCGACGAGGCGCAGGAGTTCGATCACCCGGGCGCGCAGCTCGCTCCGGGAGATCCTCTCGTGCAGCGCGATCATCTCGCCGATCTGATCGCCGACCCGCATCAGCGGATTGAGGCTGGTCATCGGCTCCTGAAAGATCATGGCGATCTCCGGCCCGCGGATGTCGCGGAATTCGGCGCGGCCGAGCGTCGTCAGGTCGCGCAACCGGCCGCGGCGATCGCGATGCAGGATCGAGCCGCCGGCGACGTGGCCGGGAGGCGCGAGCAACCCCATGATCGTCAGGCTGGTCACCGACTTGCCCGACCCGGATTCGCCGACCACCGCCACGGTGCGACCGCGCGGCAGGGTGAAACTCACCCCGTCGACCGCCTTGGCGACGCCACGGCGACCGGGGAAATGAGTCTTCAGATCGCGAACCTCGAGGATCACCTCGGGGGCGAGATCGAGATCCGGCGCGGGGACGGGGGCGGCGGCCGTCATTGCAGCCATCCGCAGTTGGGACAGGCGGCGCGGCCCTTGGGACCGTCCGGCGGGAGGTGACGATGCGCCTCGACCAGGTTCGCGCCGATGATGGTGCGACGCGGCTCGAAGAGCCGCTCGAGGCGGGCGGGGCGACCCTTCGAGTCGCGCACCTCCAGCCGTTCGTCGACGAGGTCGAAGAGGGTGAAGTCGGCCGCCGCGCCGCGGGTCAGGAACCCGTCCGTCGGCTTGCGGATGGCGGCGCGCGGCGTCGTGGTCGCCGCCTTCACCACCGCCTCGAAGGGCATGCCGAGCGCCAGCAGCTTGGAGAGCGTGGTGGCGAGGTCCCAGACCGCGCCGTCGAGCGACCATTGGTGCAGGTCGGTCGAGATCGTGTGCGGCAGGAGGCCTCCGGCGATCGCCGCTTCCGCCACCTCGAAGGAGAACGAAGCGCCGCCGTGGCCGACGTCGAGGACGATACCGCGCGCCGCCGCCTGTTCGACGAGACACCACAGCGTCCGATCCTCGAGCAGCGAACCGCCGACCTTGCCGTTGAAACAGTGGGTGACGATGTCGCCGGGATCGAGCACGGCGAGGACGTCGTCGTAGAGCGGCGGCGGCTCGCCGACGTGGACCATCAACGGCAGGTCGACGACGCGGGCGATCTTCTTGGCGAGCTTCAGGGCCTCCATGCCCCAGGTGCCGGTGATCACCGCGCTCGCCCGGCACTTCACCCCGACGATGCGGTCGCGGTTGGCCTCGATCACCGCCACGGTGCGGTCGAGGTCGACCGAGCGCATGTCGATGAGTTCGCTCACCCGGTTGCAGGCGACGAGGCCGATCGAACCGATGTTGAGGAAGGCGTAGATGGTCTCGCGCGCCCGCTCCATGACGTGCTCGCGAAGCCCGTGGAAGTTCGCCTCGCCGGCCGAGCCGGCGTCGACGAGGGTGGTGACGCCGCGCGCCGCGCCGCATTGCTCGGGGCGGATCGAGACGTCGGTGCCGCCCCACCAGACGTGGGTGTGGAGATCGACCCAGCCGGGCGAGAGGAAAGCCCCCTTCGCCTCGACCCGCCGCACCTCGCTCGGCGCCTGCGACGCGATGCCGGGTCCGGCGGCGGCGACTTTGCCGTCGGCGTCGATCAGCACATCCACGCGCTCGGCCGTCCCGGCGAGATCGGTGAAGCCGATCGGTCGGGCATCGGTGATCAGGATCGGGGCCTTCGCGGCGGCGAAGAGATCGTCGAGCATCAGGTGGTCCTCGCGAGACGCGGGTCGAGAAGGTCGCGTAGCGCGTCGCCCATGACCTGGAGCGACATGACCGAGGCGACGATGGCGATGCCGGGGAACCACATGATCCAGCCGGCCTGATCCATGAACTGGCGCCCCATGGCGATCATCGTGCCCCAGGTCGGCACGTCCGGCGAGACGCCGACGCCGAGGAAGGACAAACCGGCCTCGGCCAGGATGGCGTTGGCGAAGATGAAGGTCGCCTGCACGGTGATCGGCGAGGCGAGATTGCGCAGCACGTGGCGGATCAGGATCTTGTAGGTGGGCACGCCGAGCGCCCGGGCCGCCTCGACATAGGCGAGTTCGCGGATGACCAGGGTCGAAGCGCGCACCACGCGGGCGGCGCGCGGGGCATAGACGATGCCGAGCGCCAGGACGACGTTGACGACGTTGGGCCCGAGCGCCGCCACCAGGGCGATGGCGAGGAGGATGTCGGGGAAGGCCATCATCGCATCGATGAGGCGGGAGAGCGGCCCGTCGAGCCGGCGGAAATAGCCGGCGAGGAGGCCGAGGGTCACGCCGATCAGGCAGGAGACGACGACCACCGAACCGCCGACGGCGAGCGACACGCGGCCCGCCCAGATGGTGCGCGAGAGCACGTCGCGGCCGAACTCGTCGGTACCGAAGAGATGGGCGAGCGACGGTCCCTGGAGGCGCGAGGCGATCGACAGTTTCGACGGCGCATAGGGAGCCACCCACTGGGCGGCGAGCGCGGCGAGGATCACCAGGGCGAGGATGATCGCGGCGGCGACCGCCGGCGGCCGGCGCATCAGCCCGGCGACGAGGCTCTCGTCGGCGGAGATGGGGGCGGAGGCGGCCATCAGTACCTCACGCGTGGGTCGACCACGAGGTAGAGCATGTCGATGACGAAATTGATCAGCACGTAGAGGCCGGCGACGATCAGCAGCGTCCCCTGGATCACCGGATAGTCGCGCCTCAGCACCGCCGAGACGACGAGCGAGCCGACGCCGGGTAGGCCGTAGACCGTCTCGGTGACGATGGCGCCGGAGATGAGCAGCGCCGCGGTCAGGCCGATCACGGTGAGGATCGGGATCAGGGCGTTCTTCAAGGCGTGTTTCAGAACCACCCTCGCCTCGCCCATGCCCTTGGCGCGGGCGGTGCGGACATAGTCGTCGCCGAGCACGTCGAGCATGCTCGCCCGGGTGAAGCGGGCGATCAGCGCCGAGGAGACGATGCCGAGCGCCACCGCCGGCAGCACCAGATGATGGAGGCGCTCGGCCAGAGACGCCCCCGGCCCGCCGTAGCCCGACGGATCGAACCAGCCGAGCTTCACGGCGAAGACCTGCATCAGCACGAGGCCGAGCCAGAAGCTGGGGATCGAGGCGACGAAGACCGCGGTGGTCGTCGTCACCTGATCGAAGACCGAGCCGCGCCAGTAGGCCGACAGGATCCCCACCGGCAGGGCGATGCCGCAGGCGACGAGGATCGAGAACAGCGTCAGGAAGAAGGTGGGCTCGGCCCGCTCCCACAGCGCCTGACCGACCGGCCGGGCGAGGAAGATCGATTGGCCGAGATCCCCTTGGAGCAACCCGGCGACGTAGCGCCCGTACTGGACGAAGAGCGACGAGTCGAGCCCGAGACGGGCGCGGAGATCGACGACGTCCTGGGGTGTGGCGTCGGGCCCGAGCATCATGGCCGCCGGATCGCCCGGGGCGACCCGGACGATCACGAAGACGATGGTCACGACCAGAGCCATGACCGCGACCATCTCGACGAGGCGGCGGAGGATCACCCGGGCCACGATGTCACTTCTCCAGCCAGGCGTTCCAGAAGTACGGCCACGGCGCGGGGGAGACACCCTCGAGCTGCGGCGCCTTGGCGGCGAGTGCGTTGAAGTTGCCGACCTTGTAGGCCGGCGCTTCGGCATAGATCACCTTCTGCACCTCGGCCCAGGCGGCGATGCGCTTCTTCGGGTCGGTCGCGGTGTTGAGCGCGGCGATCGCCGCGGTCTTGGCCGGGCTCGTCCACCAGCCGGGGGCGGCGTCGGACATGAAGCCGATCAGCGCCGGCTCGGGCAGGAACGGGCTGTGGGTGATGTAGATGTCCCACAGCGCCGGATCGGCGCGGCGCTGCACCAGGGTCGCCCACTCGACCACGTCGAGCTGCACCGCGAAGCCGGCCGCCTTCAGGTATTCCTGCGCCACCAGCGCCATCTTGTAGTGGAACTCGTACTGGCGCGAGGTGAGGATGCGGATCGGCTTGGAGGCGTCGTAGCCGGCCTTCTTGACCAACGCGGCGGCGGCTTCCGTCGCGCCCTGCGGCTTGTAGGGCTCGGTGCCGGCGTCGGTCGACCAGACGTACTCCTTGGGATACATGGCGCCTTCGACCGAGAAGAAGTCCTTCGAGCCGAAGGCCGCGGTCATCATGTCCTCGGGCGCCAGCGCCGCCTGGACGGCCTTGCGCAGGGTGATGTCGGAGAAGACGCCCTGCTTGGTGTTCATCACGAACATCGGCCAGCCGAAGGGCTTCAGCAGCATCGGCTTGTCCTTGCCCGCCTTGACCCGGTCGAAGCTCTCGATCGGCAGGCTGTCGACATAGGCGAACTGGCCGGCGACCGCGCCTTCGACGCGGGTGTTGGCGTCGGGGACGGGGACGAAGCGGATCTCGTCGAGCCACTGCTTGCGGGCGCCGCCGTAGCCGTCCGGGTCGCCGGCGCGCGAGGCGTAGCCGTCGAAGCGGACGAGCTGGATGTACTGATCGGGCTTGCGCTCCTTCAGCATGTAGGGACCGGTGCCGACGATCTTGGTCAGCGTGTCCTCGTTGTTGGCCTCCGGCACGACGATCGCCGCCGAATTGTTGAAGGCGAGGAAGGCGGTGAGCGGCGCGTAGGCGGTCTTCAGCGTGATCTTCACCGCCATGTCGCCGTCGGCTTCGATCGAGACGACGTTGGCGGCGACCTGTTTGCCGCGCGAACCGATCTTCATCCAGCGCTTCAGCGAGGCGACGACGTCCTTCGACGACATGGTCGAGCCGTCGTGGAACTTGACGCCGGCGCGCAACGGGATCCGATAGACGGTGCCGTCGGCGGAGATCTCCGGCAGGGTCGCAGCGAGGAGCGGCGTCGGCGCCCAGGCCTTGTCGAAGGTGTAGAGTGTCTCGAAGACGTGCTGCGAGATGATGCCGACGAGGTCGGCGGTGGAGGAGACCGGATCGAGCGTCGGCGGCTCGCCGATGGTGGCGACGTCGATGACCCCGCCCCGCGCCGGCGCGGCGGACACGGCGTCGGTCAGGCCGACGATCGCGATCACGGAGGAAAGGAGAATCCGAACCGTACCGTTCATGGTGAGCTCCCTGTCGGTTATACCACTATTGTGGAATGACATCTTTTATTATGTCATACGATCTCACCGGGATCCGACTTTGTCAATTTCGCTCCGGCGCGGCGCTCCATCCCGGTTCGGCTCCCGATCCGTCGAACTCCGGCTTCGTTCCGCCAGGGGCGCGCGCGTGCGTCGCCGAAGAGGGTTCCACCGTTCGGCACGGCCGACTCCGCCCCTGAATCCGGTGAAACGGCGCTGCTGCCGTCGGGGCTCCGTCGGGCTTCAGGCGTCCGCGCTCGCCTCGACGATGTCGAGGACATCGCTCCACGCGACACGGCCGGCACCCATGGCGACGCCGTGGGCGGCGAGCGCCGGCGCCAGCAGGGCACGCGGATGGGCCGACGCCATGGCGATCGCGTCCTGCGCCGTGGCGATCCCCCAGGCGACGAGATTACGCACCGCCCGATCGAGACACAGCGCCGAGCCGGCGAGCGCCTCACTCGAAGCCCGGCGGGCCGAGCCGTCGGCCCGGCGTTCGATCGGCATGCCGGCGAACTCGTGGGGGCCGACCGGCGCGGCCGCGGCAGCGACGGCGTCGGTCACCAGGATCGATCGACCGATCCCCCTGGCGCGGATCAGCCCCTTCAGGGCGCGCGGGTCGATGTGGATTCCGTCGGCGATGAAGCTCGCCCACAGGCGGTCCTCGGCGAGCTGGGCGAAGATCGGGTTGGCGAGCTTGTGCAGGGTCTGCGGCAGGCCGTTGCCGAGATGGGTGGCGAGGACAGCGCCGGCATCGGCCGCCGCCCGGGCGGTGTCGAAGTCGCAGGCGGTGTAGCCGAGCGCGACGATCTTGCCGCGCCGGCTCAGCCCGGCGATCAGGTCGAGGCCGCCGTCGATCTCGGGAGCAACGGTCACCAACAGGATCGGCCGCGCGAGCGAGGCCTCCAGGCGCACGATCAGGCTCGGGTCGGCCGGGCCCATGGCGCTCGGCGGATGGCACCCGCAGTAGCCGGGCGCCGGGTTCAGGAAGGGACCCTCGAGATGATAGCCCGGGCACATGAGCGGCCCGAGGCGGCTCTTCGAGACGGCGGCGTCGAGCGCCGCGAAGCGAGCGGCGAGCTCGTCCGGTTGCGCGGTGATGACGGTCGGCAGGCAGTGAGTGACGCCGGTGGCGAGCATCGCCTCCAGGGCGAGATCGAGATCATCGGGCGTCAGCGCCCCGGAATTGAAGTCGATCCCGGCGAAGCCGTTGACCTGGAGATCGAAGAGGCCCTCGGAGACGATCATCGCGGCCCTCCCGGCGGATGCGCCAGCAGCGAAGCGGCCGGTGGGTCGAGGAGCAGCACCGTCGCCGGGTGGGTCCTGAGGATCGAGGCGGGATGGAGCGGCGAGATCGGCCCCTCGAGCGTATCGCGCACGGCCCGCGCCTTGCGCGCGTCGGGAACCGCGAGGATGATCAGTTCGCTCTTCATGATCTGGCGGACGCTCATCGAGATGGCGCGGTGCGGCACCGCCTCGAGCGTCTCGAACCAGCCCTCGCCGTATTGCTGATTGCGACAGACGGGGTCGAGATCGACGGCGATGTAGGGTTCGCTCGTCTCGAAATCGGCCGGGGGATCGTTGAAGGCGATGTGACCGTTCTCACCGATGCCGGCGAAACAGACGGCGATGCGCCGGCCGGCGATCAGCGCGCCGAGGCGCGCCGTCTCGGCCGCGACGTCCGCCTCCCCGTCGACGGGGACGAAGGCGACCCGGCCGCCGAGCGGCGCCACGAAGCGCTCCTGGAGATAGCGGCGGAAGCTCGCCGGATGGGCTGCGGCCAAGCCGATGTATTCGTCGAGGTGGAAGGCCGTGACCTTCGACCAGTCGATGCCGGGGGCCGCCACCAGCGCTTCGAGGACCTCGAACTGGCTGGAGCCGGTCGCCAGGATGATGGTCGCCGCGCCGTCGCGGGCGATCGCGGCGCGAATGGCTGCGGCGCCGAGCGCGGCGGCTTTCACTCCGATGGTTCGCTTGTCGGGGAGTAGGCGCGCGTCGATCATCCGGGTTTCCGTCCGTGCCGCCCGTGTCCGCTCCTTGTTCGTTCGCGGAGCTTAGTCTCGACCGACGAGAAGGCAACGGTGTTTCCGCGCGAAGGCTCACAAGGGAAGACTCCACCGGGGCGTGGCAGACCGGTGGCGACGACGCGCTCGTCGACGACGGAGCGCCGGGCGCCGGAACCCGCCGATCGAGCGGCGGCGCGGGCGACCCCGTGCCACCGCCGAGGATGCTCACTCAGTCGGCTTCGGCGAGGAAGTCGCCGACCAATCGGTTGAAGCGGGCGGCATGTTCGATCTGGGTCCAGTGGCCACAGCGTCCGAAGACGTGCAGCTGGGCGCGATCGATCAGCCCGGCGAGCCGCAGCGACGCCTCGAGCGGGATCACTCGATCGTCGCGGCCGTGGATCACCAGCGTCTCGTGCGGCAGAGCGCGGATGTCGATCTCGTCGCTGGCGAGCGCATCGACCCATCGCTGCCGTGGCGCCGGGAACATCGCCGAGAAGCTCTCCTGGAAGCCGGGTCGGATCGAGGCGCGATAGCGCAATTCGGCCAGCTCGTCGGTGACCAGAGCGCGGTCGAAGGCGAAGATGTCGAGCATCGCCCGCATCTCGGCGAGCGACGGCCGGTAGCCCCACACCCGGTCGAGCCCCTCGGTGATCGGGAAGGACACGCCGACGCTGCCCATCAGCACCAGCCGGCGGACGCGCTGCGGATGCGCGATGGCCAGCGCCAGGGCGATCGCCCCGCCGAACGAATTGCCGACGATGTCGACGCGCTCGAGCCCGAGTTCGTCGAGGAGATCGATCGCCTGCTTCACCCAGACCTCACGCCGATAGTCCATACCGGCCGGTCGGTCCGTGAATCCGAAGCCGACCATGTCGGGGGCGATCACCCGGAAACACTCCGACAGAACGGGGAGGACCCCGCGCCAATTGGCCCAGGCCGAGACGCCGGGTCCGGAACCGTGGATGAAGACGACCGGCGCGCCGGCGCCGCGGTCGTGGACGTTGGTGTCGAAGGCGCCGGTTCTCACGCGACGGCCGATCTCCGGATCGCTCTGGTTCATCTCGTTCCTCCTGGCGGGTGCGATCCGCGCGGCGGATCTCGATATTTCGATGATATCATGAATATCGAAATTGTCTTCATCGACGACGAAGCCGCCGGCGGGCGCGGCCGGCGCATCCGACGAGGGACGGAGCGATCAGGTCTTGGGAGCGAAACGGCGGCTCAGCAGCTGCAGCGTCTTGTCGATGTGCTCGGCCTCGAGCCGGCAGGCGCGATCGACGTCGCGCGCCAGCGCGGCCTCGAGCACCGCCTCGTGCTCGGCGTGGACGTCGCGCGATTCGTCCCTGGCGGCGAGCGAGAGCCGGCGATAGCGTTCCGACTGCTGGAACAGGATGCCGTGCATGTGTTTGAGCCAACGCGACGGACAGGCGGCGATGAGCGCGTAGTGGAAGTCGCGATTGCGCTCCTCGAAATCGTCACGTAGTTCCGGCGCGCCGGTGGCCAGCTTCGCCTCGACCTTGCTCAGCCGGTGGAAGGCGCCGACCAGCGTACCCTCCCAGGCGTCGTCGCCGTGGAGGATCGACTGCCGCAGGGCCTCCACTTCGATCAGCTTGCGCGCCCGGGTGAGGTCGGCAAAGTCGTCGAGCGACACTTCCGCGACACGGAACCCGCGCTGTTCCTCCGACGTCACCAGCGACTCGCCGACCAACCGGGTCAGCGCCTCACGCAGGGTCGAGGCGCCGACGCCGTAGCGTTCGCGCAGCATCTCGAAACGGAGCTTCAGACCCGGTGCCAGAGAGCCGTCGAGAATGTCGTGGCGGATGGTCGCATAGGCAGCCTCCACGAGGCTGCGCGCACCGACCACTTTGGGTTGGCGCCCGGCTGCGGCCGAGTTCTTGTCCATGCGGGGAATTCCTTCGCGAAGGGCGTCGGAGGGGAAGCCGATCGCACCGTTCGGAGCCTAGCAAACGCCGACAATCACCACAAGAACGCGCGCATTCCACATTGCCGAGTATCAGGAATAATCCGGTAAATCTCAAAATCTCGAAAATTTGTTGACACCCTCCGATCCGTGTCCCATAAATCCCTCGACGAGGCGCGAACGGGCGACCGAACGCGCCATGGACCACGAAAGAGCGGTGATGAACGACGAGACCGCGACCTCAGCCTCGGGTCGAACGAGCCCGGCGGTCACGACCGGCGCATCGGGGACACCCCGGTCCGACCGGCTCACGGCACCGCGTCGGGTGACCATCGTGGTGGAGGGATGTGGTTCGGCGACCGCTTCGACCGAGGAACGGGTTCTGGTGGCGCTGGAGCGAGCCCAAGGGTTCGGGCAGCTCAAGGGTCTGCCGAGGAAACTACCGGTCGGCTGCCGACGGGGCGGATGCGGCGTCTGCCGCGCTCGGGTCCTCGCCGGCGACTATCGCGTCACACCGATGAGCCGAGCCCACGTCACCGAGGCGGACGAGGCCGAGGGTGTGGTGCTCGCCTGCGCCATCTACGCGCAATCCGATCTGACGCTGCGGCTCGAGACCCCGAGCCTCGGCAGAACGAAAGGCCCGTCGGCCAACCAGGTCTTCGGGTGATCTCGTCCCAGGAGGAAACGAAAATGGCCCATACCGGCGTTCTGCGTCCCGGATTCATCCAGCTGCGGGTGCTCGACATGCCCGCCGCGCTTGAGCATTACACCAAGCGCATCGGCCTGCATCAGGTGACCGAGGGCCCCGACGGCCGCGTCTACCTGAAGGCCGCCGACGAGTTCGATCACCACAGCTTCGTGCTGCGTCGCGCCGACACCGCCGGCTTCGACGTCATGGCCTTCAAGGTGCGCGAAGAGAGCGATCTCGACATGTTCGAGAAGCGCGTCGTCGAATGGGGCTATCCGGTCGACCACGTCGCCGCCGGCGAACAGCCCGGTCTCGGCCGCCGCATCGGCTGGATGCTCGAATCCGGTCATCGCATCGAGCTCTACCATCATGCCGACCAGTCGGATCCCAAACCGCGCGTCCACAATCCCGATGTCTGGGAGATCGAGCCGCACGGCATGCGGGCGCGCCGCTTCGACCACGCCCTGCTCTACGGGCCGAACATCCGGCGCAATCTCGACTTCTTCACCAAGGTGCTCGACTTCTCCTGCGCCGAGCGCGTCGACATGCCCGACGGGCTGCTCGCCATCTGGCTGACCGCCTCGATGAAGGCCCACGACATCGCCTTCGTGAACCACCCCGAGCCGGGCAAGTTCCATCACGCCGCCTTCGAGCTGGAGAACTGGAACGACATCGGCCACGCCGCCGACATCCTGACCCGCTACGACGTCTCGGTCGACATCGGGCCGACCCGTCACGGCATCACCCGTGGCCAGACGATCTACTTCTTCGATCCCTCGGGCAATCGCAACGAGGTGTTCGCCGGCGGCTACTCCTACTACCCGGACAACCCGACCCGCACCTGGGACGCCGAGCAGGTCGGCAAGGGCATCTTCTACTACGAGCGCCAGCTCAACGACGCCTTCCTCTCGGTCGTGACCTGAGGGCGAGGGCCGGTCGATGTCGAACCTGCGTTCGATCTCCACGCTGACCTGCGCGGCGGCCGTCGTCGCCGCGCAGGCGGCGGTGGCCCGCGGCACGGCGCGCGGCGTCGCGGTCGTCGCCACGGTGGTCGACGCCGGAGGGCATCTCCTGGCGGCGATCCGCGCCGACGGCGCCTTCACCGCCTCGATCGACATCGCCCGCGACAAGGCGTGGACGGCGGCGACCTTCGGGCTCACCACCGACCGGCTGTGCGAGGCGCTGTCGTCGCGCGACGTGCTGCGCGAGGGGATCGCGCTCCGGCCCGGCGTCGTTCTCTTCGGCGGCGGTCTGCCGATCGTTCTCGACGGCGCGACCGTCGGTGCCATCGGCGTATCCGGCGGCTCCGAGGACGACGATCGCGCCTGCGCCGCCGCCGGGCTCGCCGCCCTCTCCGCGTGAGCGCATCCATTCCGGACGGGGCTCGCCCCGTCGTGTCCGTCAGGAGACCGTCGTATGACCGTTCATTCGCTCCACGAACGCCGTTCGCTCGCCGACTCGAGCGCTCGGCGAGATGCCGCCCACTTCATCGACGGTGAATTCACGCAAGGGACGACGGGAAAGAGCTGGCGGAACGTCTGCCCGACCGACGGTAGCCCGATCGGCAGCGTCCCCGAGGGTGGCCGCGAGGAAATCGATCGCGCCGTTCGCGCCGCGCGCGCCGCGCTCGACGGCCCATGGGGCCGGATGAGCGTGGTCGAGCGCACCGATCTGCTCGGCGCCGTCGCCGACGAGATCAACCGCCGCTTCGACGACTTCCTGGAGGCCGAATGCCTCGACACCGGCAAGCCGATGTCGCTCGCCTCCCACATCGACATTCCGCGCGGCGCGGCGAACTTCAAGATGTTCACCGACGTCGCCAAGACGGTCGCGACCGAGTGCTTCACCATGGCCACTCCCGACGGCACCGGCGCGATCAACTACGGCCTCAGGCGGCCGCGCGGCGTCATCGCCGTCATCAGCCCATGGAACCTGCCGCTGCTGCTCATGACCTGGAAGGTCGGACCGGCACTGGCGCTGGGCAACACGGTGGTGGTCAAGCCGTCGGAGGAGACGCCGCTCACCGCGACGCTGCTCGGCGAGGTGATGAACGCGGTCGGGGTGCCGAAGGGCGTCTACAACGTCGTCCACGGCCTCGGCCCGAATTCGGCCGGCGAGTTTCTCACCCAGCATCCGGGCGTGAACGGCATCACCTTCACCGGCGAGACCCGCACCGGCGAGGCGATCATGCGCCAGGCGGCGCACGGCATCCGCCCGGTGTCCTTCGAGCTCGGCGGCAAGAACCCGGCACTGGTCTTCGCCGACTGCGACATGGAGAAGGCGATCGAGGGCACCATGCGCTCGGTCTTCTCCAACTGCGGTCAGGTGTGCCTCGGCACCGAGCGTGTCTATGTCGAACGGCCGATCTTCGAGGAGTTCGTCGCCCGTCTGAAGAAGGGCGCGGAGCGGCTGCGGCTCGGCCGACCGGAGGACCCGACCACCGGCATCGGCCCGCTGATCTCCAAGGAACATCAGTCGAAGGTGCTGTCCTATTACGCCAAGGCGGTCGAGGAGGGCGCGACGGTCGTCACCGGCGGCGGCGTCCCCGCCATGCCGGCCGATCTCGCCGGCGGCTCCTGGGTCGAGCCGACCATCTGGACCGGGCTTTCCGACGATGCATCTTGCGTCAACGAAGAGATCTTCGGCCCCTGCTGCCACATCCGCCCCTTCGACACCGAGGAAGAGGCGGTGCGGCTGGCCAACTCCACCCCCTACGGCCTCGCCGCGGCGGTGTGGACGGAAAATCTGTCGCGCGCCCATCGCGTCGCGGCCAAGATGGACGTCGGCATCTGTTGGGTGAACTCGTGGTTCCTGCGCGATCTTCGCACGGCGTTCGGCGGCGCCAAAGCCTCCGGCATCGGCCGCGAGGGTGGCGTGCACAGCCTCGAGTTCTACACCGAGATCACCAACGTCTGCGTCAAGCTCTGAGATCGGAACCGAACCATGGCCACCTCTCCCGAGGCTATCCGCGAGGCCGCCGACCGCCTCCACGCCGCCGCGACGTCGGGCACGCCGACCACGCCGATCCGCGACCTCCTCGAGGCCGGTGACGCCGCCGCGGCCTATGCGGTGCAGCAGATCAACACCGAGCGGGCGCTGGCGAACGGCCGCCGTCTCGTCGGCCGCAAGATCGGCCTCACCTCGCTCGCGGTGCAGAAACAGCTCGGTGTCGACCAGCCCGACTACGGCATGCTGTTCGCCGACATGGCCCGTCCCGAGGCGCTCGACATTCCGCTCGCCGACGTGATGCAGCCCAAGGTCGAGGCGGAGATCGCCTTCGTCCTCGGACGCGACCTCGACGGCGAGCAGTTGACGGTGGCCGATCTCTTCCGCGCCATCGACTACGCCGTGCCGGCGATCGAGATCGTCGGCTCCCGCGTCGCCGACTGGGACATCCGGCTGACCGACACGATCGCCGACAACGCCTCCTCCGGCCTCTACGTGCTCGGCTCGCGGCCGGTCAGGATCACCGATTTCGACATGCGGCTGTGCGGCATGGTGATGGAGAAGGCCGGCGAACCGGTTTCGGTCGGCGCCGGAGCGGCCTGCATGGGCTCGCCGCTCAACGCCACCCTCTGGCTCGCCAAGGTGATGGCGCAGGTCGGCCGGCCGATGCGGGCCGGCGACACCATCCTCTCCGGGGCGCTGGGCCCGATGGTGCCGGTGGTCGCGGGCGACGTCTTCGACGTCCGCATCGAGGGCCTCGGCAACGTCCGAGCCGCCTTCGCCTGACTTCGGCGGCGGCGATCCCCCGTCTTCCCTTTTCACGCGGCTCGCCCTCCGGGCGCGACCACGAGGAGTGAACCCATGTCCAAAGTGAAATGCGCGATCATCGGGTCGGGCAACATCGGCACCGATCTGATGATCAAGGTGATGCGCACGTCGCAGCATCTCGAGATGGGGGCGATGGTCGGCATCGATCCGAATTCCGACGGCCTCGCCCGGGCGGCGCGGCTCAAGGTGCCGACGACCCACGAAGGCATCGACGGCTTGCGCCGCATGCCGGAGTACGAGGACATCCAGGTGGTGTTCGATGCCACCTCGGCCAAGGCGCATCTGCACAACGACGCGCTGCTGCAAAAGGACGGCAAGAAGGTCATCGACCTGACGCCGGCGGCGATCGGACCCTTCACCATCCCGGCGATCAACGGCGACGCCAACATCGACGAGCCCAACGTCAACATGGTCACCTGCGGCGGCCAGGCGACGATCCCGATGGTCCACGCGGTCAAGCGCGCGTCGAAGCGTCTGATCTACGGCGAGATCGTCGCCTCGATCTCGTCGAAGTCGGCCGGCCCCGGCACCCGCGCCAACATCGACGAGTTCACCGAAACGACGTCGAAGGCGATCGAGGTCCTCGGCGGCGCCGAACGCGGCAAGGCGATCATCATCCTCAACCCGGCCGAACCGCCGCTGATCATGCGCGACACCGTCTTCACCCTCTCCCAGGGTGGCGACCGCGAGGCGATCGAGGCGTCGATCCTCGAGATGGTCGCTGCCGTGCAGACCTATGTGCCCGGCTACCGGCTGAAGCAGAAGGTGCAGTTCGAGGTGATCGGCGACAATGCGCCGGTCCGCATCCCCGGCATCGGCCTCTCGTCGGGGCTGAAGACCACGATCATGCTCGAGGTCGAGGGTGCCGCACACTATCTCCCGGCCTATGCCGGCAATCTCGACATCATGACCTCCGCCGCCCTGGTCACCGCCGACCACTGGGCCGCCAAGGTCCGTGCGCAGGAGGCCGCGTGATGGCTCGCCCGAACCCGAACAAACTCTACGTCCAGGACGTCACGCTGCGTGACGGCATGCACTCGATCCGCCACGCCTATACGCTCGACACCGTGCGCGCCGTCGCCAAGGCGCTCGACGAGGCACGCGTCGACGCGATCGAGATCACCCACGGCGACGGCCTCACCGGCTCGACCTTCAACTACGGCTTCGGCGTCCACGACGACGTCGACTGGATCGGCGCGGTCGCCGAGGTCTGTACCCACGCGGTGCCGACCATCCTGCTGATCCCCGGCATCGGCACGGTCCACGATCTGAAGGCGGCGTACGAAGCCGGCGCAAGGTCGGTGCGCATCGCCACCCATTGCACCGAGGCCGACGTGTCGCGCCAGCACATCGAGGCGGCGCGCGCGCTCGGCATGGACACCATCGGCTTCCTGATGATGGCCCACATGGTCGACAGTGCGAAGCTGGTCGAGCAGGCCGAGCTGATGGAGAGCTACGGCGCCGAATGCGTCTACGTGACCGACTCGGCCGGCGCGCTCCTCCCCGAGGACTATTCGGAACGGGTGACGGCGGTGCGCGCGGCGCTGAAGCCGGAGACCGAAATCGGCGTCCACACCCACCACAATCTCACCCTCGGCGTCGCCAATGCGGTGGCGGGTATCGAGGCCGGTGCGGTCCGCGTCGACGCGAGCCTCGCCGGTATGGGCGCGGGTGCGGGCAACGCACCGCTCGAGGCGCTGATCGCGGTGCTGAACCGCAAGGGGCTGGAGACCGGCTGCGATCTCTTCAAGCTGATGGACGCCGCCGACGACCTCGTTCGGCCGCTGCAGGATCGCCCGGTGCGGGTCGATCGCGAGAGCCTGTCGCTCGGTTATGCCGGCGTCTACTCGTCGTTCCTGCGTCACGCCGAGAACGCCTCGAAGCTCTACGGCGTCGACACCCGCGAGATCCTCACCGAACTCGGCCGTCGCCGCATGGTCGGCGGTCAGGAGGACATGATCATCGACGTCGCCCTCGACATCCTCCAGAAGCGCGGAGAAGCGGCATGACGAGCCTCGCCGAACTCGCCCGCATCGTCGACGAGGCGGCCCGCACCGCGACCGCCATCCCACAATTGACCGACACCCTCCCCGACCTGACGGCCGAGGACGCCTATGCGGTCCAGGCGCTCTCGGTCGCCCGCCGCCGCGCCCGCGGCGAACGGCGCGCCGGCTACAAGATGGGCCTCACCTCGCGCGCCAAGATGCAACAGGTCGGCGTCTCCGAGGTGATCTGGGGGCGGCTCACCGACGCCATGCGGCTCGCCGAAGGCGGTGAACTGCGCCGCGGCCGGTACGTCCATCCGCGGGTGGAACCGGAGATCGCCTACATCATCGGCAAGCCACTCGAGGGCGACGTCTCGGCAGCCGAAGCCTTGGCTGCGGTCGAGGCGGTCGCCCCGGCGCTGGAGATCATCGACAGCCGCTACCAGAACTTCAAGTTCGCCCTGCCGGACGTCATCGCCGACAACTCGTCGTCCTCCGGCTTCTACGTCGGATCATGGGCGAGGCCGTCGACCGACGTGTCGAACCTCGGCATCGTCATGGAGGTGAACGGCCGGCCGGTGCAGATCGGCTCGACCGCGGCGATCCTCGGCGACCCGATCCGCAGCCTCGTCGCCGCGGCGCGTCTGGTGGCGCGGGCCGGCGAACGGTTGGAGCCCGGCGACATCGTGCTGGCCGGCGGCGCCACCGCCGCCCATCCGCTCGCCCCCGGCCTCTTCGTCCGCACCGCCTTCCAGGGACTCGGCGCGGTCTCCTTCCACGTCGTCGATTGATACCGACGGGCGTCGAAGACGACCGTCGGTATTCCTTGCGCGAATTTCTCATGCCTCCGATGCGGATGAGACATTCGCGCGTATTCTCGAGGCCGGGTGCGCCGGCACCTCCGGCCTCTCGTCGGAGGTGAAGCGATGCCGATCGTTCACATGACCATGATCGAGGGCCGGTCCTTCGAGAAGAAGAAGAAGATGGTCGAGGCGGTGACCGACGCGCTCGTCGCCAGCCTCGACGCGCCGCGCGAGTCGGTGCGGATCATCATCAACGAAGTGCCCGCCTGGCACTTCGCCGCCGGCGGCGTCCTCAAGGGCGAGCCGAAATGATCTCATCGGCCATCGAAAACGACCGATGACATTCCTGACGCGAATTTCTCATGCCTCTGACGCAAATGAGAAATTCGCGTGTCTTCGAAGGCCGGGTGCGGCAGCGCCTCCGGCCTTTGGAACAGGCGGCGCGCGGATGTTCGCGAACCGTGAGCCCGACGGCGGCGACGCCGTCAGGGGGCCGTACGCGGCGGCGCGTCGAGTTCGGCCCGTCTCGGCAGATCCGCACCGCGACGGGTGCAGGTCAGCGCCGCGGCGGTGGCGGCGAAGTCGAGGATCTCGGCGAGGGTTTCGCCCGCGAGGCGGCCGAGGGCGTCGGGGGCGAGATGCCCGCCCTCGGCGAGGGCGGTGAGCAGCGCCGCCTGGAAGGTGTCGCCGGCGCCGACCGTGTCGACCACCGCGACCTGCCGCGCCGGACGATCGACCCGTCCCGCCCCGGTCCAGGCCGAGCCCCCCAGCCCGCCGCGGGTGACGACGACGAGGCGGACGCCGGCGGCGAGCCATTCGCCGGCGACGTCGGCGGGGTCGCGGCCGGGAAAGAGGATCGAGAGATCCTCGTCGCTGACCTTGATCAGGTGGGCGAGCGGCAGCATCCGGGCGACGAGCGCACGCCACACCTCCGGGTCGGGCTCGACCGTCGGCCGGACGTTGGGATCCCAGGAGATCACCGCCCGGCCGCTCTCGCGCCGCGCCAGGGCGAGCAGCGTCGAGGCGGTCGGCTCGACCACCATCGAATAGGAGCCGAAGTGGTAGGCCGACGCCGCCGGCACCCGCGCCAGCGTGTCGAGGGCGAGCGAGCGATCGGCGGCGCCATGGCCGTAGAAGGCATAGTCGGGAACGCCGTTCGGCCTCAGACCGACCAGCGCCAGGGTGGTCGGTGCGTCGAGCCGCACCGCGGGGCCGAGATCGACCCCCTCCTCGGCCAGCGCGCGGGCGAGGCGATCGCCGAGGATACCGGTCGAGATGCCACCGAAGAAGGCGGCGGGCATCCCCAACCGCGCCAGCCCGATCGCCACGTTGAAGGGCGACCCGCCCATGCGCGCGTCGAGCATCGACCCGGTCGGCGTCGTGCCGGCCTCGTAGACGTCCATCAGAGCTTCGCCGGCGACGACGATCATGATGCGGGCTCCCCTGTGCGGCGCCCCGTTGCCGTCGCCGGGGATCCGGCGTGGCGCGGCGGCGTCGATGACGAAAACGGGTCGAGAACGATCAGACGGCGGCGCCGAGCAGCGCCTCCGCGGTCGCCTCGTCGGTGATGAGGCCGTTGATCAGCGGTCCGGCGAGCGCGGCGCGCAACGGCTCGACCTTCGAGGCGCCGACCGCCACGGCGACACAGAGTTTCGAGGCGAGATCGGGCAGCGGCGCGCTCATCACCCGGGCGTTGGTCAGACCGGTGATCGGCACGCCGGCCCGATCGAAGGCCCAGCCGGTGATCTCGCCGACCGCTCCGGCATCGCGCAGGGCGTTCAACTCCGCCTCGGAGAGGAAGCCGTCGACGAGCAGCGGCGCATCCGGACCGACGCCGGCGATGCCGACGAAGATCGCTTCCGCCTGCTCGATCAGCCCGAGGTTGGAGAGGATCAGCGGCTGACGCGACAGCGTCTCGCGTTCCTCGGCCGAGGAGGCGACGACCGGCATCGGGAAGGGATAGCAGCGCGCCTTGGTCTTGTCGGCGATGTTGTAGATCACCGAGTAGTAGGCGGCGACGCCGTCGGGCGCGATGTTGCCGGTCATCGACACGATCTTGTGGTGCGAACAGTCGAAGGCCGACATCTGCTCCACCGCCGCCTTCAGGGTTCGCCCGGTGCCGATACCGAGCGTCGTCGGCGTGGCCGAGCGCAGATGGCGCTCGAGATGCGCGGCCGTCGCATGGCCGACGCCGACCAGCGAACCGGGGTGCTCCGGATCGGTCGGCGCCACCTCGGCGAGCCGCAGGCCGAAGCGCCGTTCGAGCTCGTCGGCGAGCGACAGGCAGCGGGCGATCGGGTGATCCAGTTCGAACTTGATCAGGCGCTCGGAGATGGCCAGCGACACCAGTCGCTGGGCGCTCTGGCGCGACACGCCGAGCTTCGCGGCGATCTGATCCTGAGTGTTGCCGGCGATGTAGTAGAGCCAGCCGGCGCGCGCGGCATCCTCGAGCCTGCCGTTCTCGTCCCCGCCTCGCTGCGACGCCATCACCCACTCCCGTACCGGCTCCGTCGCCGCGGTCCAACCAGAGCATCGCCCCCGACGGGGTGTCAAGAACGCAAGAACGACGAGTATTCATTCGACAACTCGGAGAAATTTCAATTTCGACGACTTCCGCGGACAGCCTACGGACGCGTGCTTACACCGCTTCGATTTTGCGATGCAACAACGGACGCCACGGAGGAAGTATCGCTGCAGTGCAGCGAGGAATCTCCATTGACAGTCTACTCCGATCGAGTAATTACTCAAGGGATGAGCAATTGCTCTGTCACGCGGAAGCGCGCGCCGGTCGTCGGCGACGGGCTCCGGTTTCCCCGGTGGGATGGCCGCCGAACGGCCACCGTCGGGACAGGGAGGGTCTGATGACACTGAGATCGGTATTGCTGGGCATGTCCTCGCTGTTCGTGATCGTCTCCGCCGCGCAGGCCGAGACGCTCACCATCGCGACCGTCAACAACGGCGACATGGTCCGCATGCAGAAGCTGACCGGGGATTTCACCGCGAAGAACCCCGGTATCGACGTCGAATGGGTCACTCTCGAAGAGAACGTCCTGCGCCAGAAGGTGACGACCGACATCGCCACCAAGGGCGGCCAGTTCGACGTGCTGACCATCGGCACCTACGAGGTGCCGATCTGGGCCAAACAGGGTTGGCTGGTGCCGCTCGACAAGCTCGGCGCGGCCTATGACGTCGACGACCTGTTGCCGGCGATCCGCTCCGGCCTGTCGCGCGACGGCAAGCTCTATGCGGCGCCGTTCTACGGCGAGTCGTCGATGGTGATGTATCGCACCGACCTCTTCGCCAAGGCCGGCCTCACCATGCCGAAGGCGCCGACCTGGGACTTCGTCGCCGACGCGGCGCGCAAGCTCACCGACAAGAACGCCGAGGTCTACGGCATCTGCCTGCGCGGCAAGGCCGGTTGGGGTGAGAACATGGCGTTCCTCACCGCCACCGCGAACTCGTTCGGGGCGCGCTGGTTCGACGAGAAGTGGCAGCCGCAGCTGAACTCCGCCGAATGGAAGAAGGCGCTCGACTTCTACGTCAAGCTGATGAAGGACGCCGGACCTCCGGGCGCCTCCTCCAACGGCTTCAACGAGAACCTGGCGCTGTTCCAGTCGGGCAAGTGCGGCATGTGGATCGACGCCACGGTCGCCGCCTCCTTCGTCTCCAACCCGAAGGAATCGAAGGTCGCCGACAAAGTCGGCTTCGCGCTCGCCCCCGACACCGGCCTCGGCAAGCGCGGCAACTGGCTGTGGGCGTGGTCGCTGGCGGTGCCGGCCGGCTCGAAGAAGTCCGAGGCGGCGCAGAAGTTCATCGCCTGGGCGACCTCCAAGGAGTACCTCGCCCTGGTCGCCTCGAAGGAGGGCTGGGCCAACGTGCCGCCGGGCACCCGCGCCTCGCTCTACGCCAATCCGGAGTACCAGAAGGCGGCGCCCTTCGCGGCGATGACGCTCGACAGCATCAACTCGGCCGATCCGACCCATCCGACGGTGAAGCCGGTGCCCTATGTCGGCGTACAGTTCGTCGCCATTCCGGAATTCCAGGGGATCGGCACGGCGGTCGGCCAGCAGTTCTCGGCGGCGCTCGCCGGGCAGAAGTCGGTCGACGACGCCCTCAAGGCGGGCCAGGACATCACCGTCCGCGAGATGACCAAGGCCGGCTACCTCAAGTGACGCCGTCCCTCCTCCCGGACCGCGGGAGGTGACCCGGTCGGAGCCGCGACCCGATGTTCGCGGCTCCGACCCCTCCTCCGGCGGGGTCTCACGGCCGCGTCGAAGGGAAGACCGGTTCGCGCGGCGGGCGGCCGTCCGCTCCGCCCGCCGGCAACCGACGGGAGGCGCCCGTCGGGACCGATCCGACGCGATCCGCGGTGCCGCGCTCCGGCGCGGCCGGCGGGTCGGTGCCCACCGCCCCATCCGGGAGGTCGTCCATGTCCACGCAACACTCCAGGGCCGCGGCACGCCTCTTGGTGGCACCCTCGGTCGTCCTTCTGTTCCTGTGGATGATCGTGCCGCTGGCGATGACCGTCTGGTTCTCGTTCCTGCGCTTCAATCTGCTGATGCCGGGCACCCGAGAGTGGATCGGCTTTCTCAACTACGAGTTCTTCCTCACCGATCCGGCCTTCTTCGCCGCGGTGGCCAACACGCTGGCGATCGTGCTCGGGGTGCTCGCCATCACCATCGTCGGCGGCATCCTGTTCGCATTGCTGCTCGATCAGCCGTTCTTCGGCCAGGGCGCGGTGCGGCTGCTGATGATCGCGCCGTTCTTCGTCATGCCGACGGTTTCGGCGCTGGTGTGGAAGAACATGTTCATGAACCCGGTCAACGGGCTCTTCGCCTGGCTGCAGAAGTCGGTGGGCATGGCGCCGCACGACTGGCTGGCGACGACGCCGCTGCTGGCGGTGATCGTCATCGTCGCCTGGCAGTGGCTGCCGTTCTCGACGCTGATCCTGCTCACCGCGCTGCAGTCGCTCGACGAGGAACAACGCGAAGCGGCGGAGCTCGACGGTGCCGGAGCGCTCGCGCGCTTCCGTTACATCGTGCTGCCGCACCTGTCGCGGGCGATCACCGTGGTGATCCTGATCCAGACGATCTTCCTCCTGTCGGTCTTCGCCGAAATCCTGGTGACCACCAACGGCGGACCGGGCACCGACAGCACCAATCTCGCCTATCTCGTCTACGCCCAGGCGCTGTTGCAGTTCGACGTCGGCGGCGCCTCGGCGGGCGGCATCGTCGCCGTCGTCCTCGCCAACATCGTCGCCTTCTTCCTGATGCGGATGATCGGCCGGACGCTGGAGGGTTGAGCCATGGCACGTCGCACCACTCTGCCCCGCAAGCTCGGCGTCACGGCCCTCGCCTGGGGTATCGGTTTCCTCGTCTTCTTCCCGATCCTGTGGACGGTCCTGACCTCGTTCAAGACCGAAGCGGAGGCGGTGGCCTCGCCGCCGTCCTTCCTCGCCTTCCATTGGACGCTCGAGAACTACGCCGAGGTGCAGGAGCGCTCGGACTATTTCCGTCACTTCCTCAACTCGGTGGTGATCTCGCTCGGTTCGACGGTGATCGGTCTCGTCATCGCCGTGCCGGCGGCCTGGGCGATGGCCTTCCAACCGGCCAAGCGCACCAAGGATCTCTTGATGTGGATGCTCTCCACCAAGATGATGCCGCCGGTCGGCGTGCTGGTGCCGATCTACCTGATCTTCCGCGATCTCGGCCTGCTCGACACGCGGTTGGGGCTGACCATCATCCTCACCCTGATCGACCTGCCGATCATCATCTGGATGCTCTACACCTACTTCAAGGAGATCCCCGGCGAGATCCTCGAAGCGGCGCGGATGGACGGTGCGGATCTGTGGAACGAGATCGTCCACGTGCTGACGCCGATGGCGGTGCCCGGCATCGCCTCGACGCTGCTGCTCAACGTCATCCTCGCCTGGAACGAGGCGTTCTGGACGCTGAACCTGACCGCCGCCAAGGCGGCGCCGCTCACCGCCTTCATCGCCTCCTATTCGAGCCCCGAGGGGCTGTTCTACGCCAAGCTCTCCGCCGCTTCGACCATGGCGATCGCGCCGATCCTGATCCTCGGCTGGTTCTCGCAGAAGCAGCTGGTGCGCGGTCTCACCTTCGGCGCCGTGAAATGAGGAACCGACCCATGGGCAGCATCGTCTTGGAAAAGGTCGAGAAGACCTTCGGGGAAGTGACCGTCATCCCGCCGATCGATCTCGAGATCGGCGACGGCGAGTTCACCGTGTTCGTCGGCCCTTCGGGCTGCGGAAAGTCGACGCTCCTGCGCCTCATCGCCGGGCTCGAGGACGTCTCCGCCGGCCGCGTCCTGATCGACGGGCGCGATGCCACCGACCTCGCGCCGGCCAAGCGCGGACTGTCGATGGTGTTCCAGTCCTACGCGCTCTATCCGCACATGAGCGTGCGCGCCAACATCGCCTTCCCGCTGAAGATGGCGGGCATGACGGCGCACGAGATCGACGCCAAGGTGACGGCGGCGGCGGCCACCCTCAACCTCACCGACTACCTCGATCGCAAGCCGAAGCAGCTCTCCGGCGGCCAGCGCCAGCGCGTCGCCATCGGTCGCGCCATCGTGCGCCAACCCTCGGCGTTCCTGTTCGACGAGCCGCTGTCCAATCTCGACGCGGCGCTCAGGGTGCAGATGCGGCTCGAGATCTCCGAGCTGCACCACCAGCTCGGCACCACCATGATCTACGTCACCCACGACCAGGTCGAAGCGATGACCATGGCCGACAAGATCGTGGTGCTGAACAAGGGCCGCATCGCCCAGGTCGGCTCGCCGCTCGACCTCTACCGTCGCCCCGACAACCTGTTCGTCGCCGGCTTCATCGGCTCGCCGAAGATGAATTTCGTCACCGGGCCGGTGGCGGCGGCGCACGGCGCCCACACCATCGGGGTGCGCCCCGAGCATCTGGCGATCTCGGCCGACGGCGGCGACTGGCCGGGCACGGTCGGCGTCGCCGAGCGGCTCGGCTCCGACACCTTCCTGCACGTCGACGCCGGCGACCTCGGCACCCTGACGGTGCGCGCCGGCGGCGACGTCGGCTTCCGCCACGGCGATCGGGTCGGTCTGACCCCCGATCCGGCCGCCATCCATCGCTTCGACGACAAAGGGATGGCGATCAGATGAAACGGCTCGGGCACAAGTCGGTGCTGATCACCGGCGCCGCGCGCGGCATCGGCCGCGCTTTCGCCGAGGCCTATGTGCGGGAAGGGGCGACGGTCGCCATCGCCGACGTGAACGTCGAGCGCGCCGAGGCGACGGCGCGCGAGATCGGCCCAGCGGCCTGGGCGGTCCGCATGGACGTCTCCGATCAGGCGTCGATCGAGGCGGGCGTAGCCGCGGTCGAGGCCCGCACCGGCGGCCTCGACATCCTGGTCAACAACGCCGCCCTCTTCGACCTCGCCCCCGTCGTCGAGATCAGCCGCGAGAGCTACGACCGGCTCTTCGCCGTCAACGTCGCCGGCACGCTCTTCACCCTCCAGGCGGCGGCGAAATCGATGATCGGGCGCGGGCGCGGCGGCAAGATCATCAACATGGCGAGCCAGGCGGGACGGCGCGGCGAAGCGCTGGTGGCCGTCTACTGCGCCACCAAGGCGGCGGTGATCTCGCTCACCCAGTCGGCCGGGCTCGACCTGATCCGGCACCGGATCAACGTCAACGCCATCGCCCCCGGCGTCGTCGACGGCGAGCACTGGGACGGGGTCGACGCTCTCTTCGCCAGATACGAAAACCGGCCGCTCGGCGAGAAGAAGCGTCTCGTCGGCGAGGCGGTGCCCTATGGCCGCATGGGCACGGCGGAGGATCTCGTCGGCATGGCGATCTTCCTGGCCTCGGCCGAGAGCGATTACGTCGTCGCCCAGACCTACAACGTCGATGGTGGCAACTGGATGAGCTGAGGCCGAGATCGCGTGAGCCGGGGCGGCCTCGATCGCCCCCGCGGTCCCGGATCTCGTGGAGACGAACATGGTCATCGCACTCTCGTCGTCGACGCTGGACCGGCTTCCGGCCGGCGTCACCCGCCCGACCTACGCGCGAGGCGACCTGACGCCCGGCATCGTCCATTTCGGCGTCGGCAACTTCCACCGCGCCCATCAGGCGGTCTATCTCGACCTGTTGATGAGCCGCGGCGAGGCGCTCGACTGGGGGATCGTCGGCGCCGGGGTGCGCCCCTCCGACGAGACCATGCGCGAGGCGCTGGCGTCCCAGGACTACCTCACGACCCTGGTCGAACTCGGCGGCGATCCGGCGGCGGTGCGGGTGATCGGGCCGATGATCGACTTCATCCCGGTCGAGGACCGCGATCGGCTGGTGGCGACGCTCGCCTCGCCCGAGATCCGCATCGTCTCGCTGACCATCACCGAGGGCGGCTACTTCCTCGATTCGGCGAGCGGACGTTTCGACGCCGGCCATCCCGACATCGTCGCCGACGCCGCGGCGCCCGACCATCCGCGCACCGTGTTCGGCCTGATCCTGAAGGGGCTTCGCCGGCGTCGCGCGGCGGGGCTCGCGCCCTTCACCGTCATGTCCTGCGACAACATCCCCGGCAACGGCGAGGTGACGCGCCAGACGCTCGCCGGGCTGGCGCGGCTCACCGATCCCGCCTTCGCCGGCTGGGTGGAGGAGACGGTCGCCTTTCCGAACGGCATGGTCGACCGTATCACCCCGGCGACCACGGAGCGCGAGCGGCAGGCGCTGGAGACCGATTTCGGCGTCCACGACAACTGGCCGGTGTTCTGCGAACCGTTCAAGCAGTGGGTGCTCGAGGACCGGTTCCCGCTCGGCCGGCCGGCCTTCGAGACGGTCGGCGTCACCTTCGTCGACCACGTCGCGCCGTGGGAATTGATGAAGATCCGCATCCTCAACGGCGGACACGCGGCGATCGCCTATCCGGCGGCGTTGATCGGCGTCCATTTCGTTCACGACGCCATGGCCCATCCGTCGATCGCCGCCTTCCTCGACAAGCTCGAGACGAGCGAGATCGTGCCGATCGTGCCGCCGGTGCCGGACACCGACCTCGTCGCCTATTACCGGCTCATCGCGCAGCGCTTCGCCAACCCGAAGATCGCCGACACGATCCCGCGGCTCTGCCAGGACGGCTCGAACCGCCAGCCGAAGTTCATCGTGCCGTCGCTGCGCGACCGCTTGGCGAAGGGGCTCGACGTCACCGGGCTGGCGCTCGTTTCGGCGGCGTGGTGCCGCTTCTGCGCCGGAACCGACGACGCCGGTCGGCCGATCCCGGTCGACGATCCGGCGGCGGAGCGGCTGCGGCCGCTGGCGGCGGCGGCGCGTGCCGAACCGACCGTCTTCCTCGACGGGCTCGGCGACGTCTTCGGCGACGTCGCCGACGCACCCGCTTTCCGCGAGCGGTTTTCCCGTCATCTTCGCGACCTGTGGGATCGCGGAACCCTCGCGGTTCTGACAGATTACGTCAGAGGCGACTGACGGGACGAAGGCATGGCTCGACATCTCTGCGCCGTCGACGTGGGGACGAGCAGCGCACGCGTCGGCATATTCGACGAACACGGTCGGATGGCGGCTTCGGCCGAACATCCGGTGCGGATCCATCGACCGGCGCCCGACCACGCCGAGCACGACAGCGAGGACATCTGGGCGGCGGTCTGCGCCGCGACGCGCGCGGCGGTCATGGCGGCGGGGATCTCCGGCGACGCGGTGGCGGCGATCGCCTTCGACGCCACCTGCTCGCTGGTGGCGCGCGATGCCGACGGCCGACCGGTGTCGGTGTCGATCACCGGCGCGGATCGCTGGGACACGATCGTCTGGCACGATCATCGCGCCCTGGCCGAGGCGGACCAGTGCACCGCCACCGGTCATGCGGTTCTCGATCGGGTCGGTGGCGTCATGTCGCCGGAGATGCAGACGCCGAAGCTGATGTGGCTGAAGCGACGCCTGCCGCAGGCTTGGGCCCGCATCGGCCACCTCTTCGATCTCGCCGATTTCCTCACCTGGAAGGCGAGTGGTGCGACGGCGCGATCGCAGTGCACGCTCGGCTGCAAATGGGCCTACCTGCCGCACGAGGCCGAACCCTGGGCGCGGGATCATCTCGCCGCGGTCGGCCTCGACGACCTGACCGAACGCGGCGCGCTTCCCGCCCGGGCGGTGGCGCCCGGCACCGACCTCGGGCCGCTCACCGCGAAGGCGGCGCGCGAACTCGGCCTCTCCCCCGACTGCCGGGTCGGCGCCGGGCTCGTCGACGCCTATGCCGGCGCGCTGGCGCTGCTCGGCCCCTTCGGCCGGACGGCGAGCGAACTCGATCGCCGCGCGGCGTTGATCGCCGGAACGTCGAGCTGCGTCATGACTCTGTCACCGCGACCGATCGTCTTCGCCGGGAGCTGGGGTCCCTATTTCGGTGCGATTCTTCCGGATCTGTGGGTGACGGAGGGTGGGCAGTCGGCCTCGGGGGCGCTGCTCGACCACGTCATCCGTCTGCACCGGGCCGGCGGCGAACCGACGCCGGATCTGGTCGAGCGGGTGATCCGCCGCATCGAGGACTCGAGGGCGCGCGACGGCGCGGCCTTCGCCGAGCGCCTGCACGTGCTGCCCGACTTCCACGGCAACCGCTCGCCGCTCGCCGACCCGCGCGCCCTCGGGGTCGTCTCGGGCCTCGACGTCGACGCGTCCTTCGACGGGCTGTGCGCCCTCTATTGGCGCACCGGCGTGGCACTCGCTCTCGGCGTCCGTCACATCCTCGAGGCGATGCGCGCCGCCGGGCGGACGATCGATATCCTGCATCTGACCGGCGGGCATGCCCGCAACCCCCTTCTCGTCGAACTCTACGGCGACGTCACCGGTTGCGATGTCGTCGTCACCGGCGAAGACAACGCCATGCTGCGCGGCACCGCCATGCTCGCCGCCTGCGCCGCCGGTCTCCACGACGGTCCGGCCGCCGCCGCCGAGGCGATGCGCGTCGGCGACACGGTGCGCGTGCCGGATCGACGGGCGAAGCGCCGTCACGACGTCGATTACGAGATCTTCCTCGCGCTGCATGCCCACCGCCGCGAGGTCGACCGGCTGGTCGAGCGGCGCGGATCGGGCGAACGTGCCGCCGCGCTTCTCGCCCGCCGACGACTGGTGATCTTCGACTGCGACGGGGTCGTGGTCGACAGCGAGCCGATCGCCCTCGCGGTGTTGAAGGCGCACATCGAGGACCGGGGCGCCACCGTCGACGACGCCGAACTCGCCGCCCGGACGCTGGGCCGCAGCGCCGCCGAGGCCTACGCCGGCATCCACGAGGCCTGGGGCGTGCGGATCGACGAAGCCGACGCGGTCGATCTGCAGGAGCGGCTGTTCGCGCGGTTCCGCAGCGAATTGACCGCGATCCCGGGCGTCGTGCGGCTGCTCGATCGATTGGCGGCGCGGGGCATCGCCCATTGCCTGGCGTCGTCGAGTTCGCCGCACCGGCTCGATGTCGCGCTGACCGCGGCCGGTCTCGCCGATCGCTTCACCGGATGCGTGTTCTCGGCGACGATGGTGGCGCGCGGCAAGCCGGCGCCCGACCTGTTTCTCCATGCGGCACGGACCATGGGCGTCGAGCCCGCCGACTGTGTGGTGATCGAGGACAGCGCCGTCGGCATCGAGGCGGCACAGCGGGCGGGAATGGCCGTGATCGGCTTCCTCGGCGGCGGCCACGCGGTCGGCGCCGACTACGAAGCCCGTCTGCGTGCGGCCCGTCCTCGGGCGATCGTGACGAGCTTCGAGGATCTGGCGACGCTGATCGACTGACGGCGCCATCGCTCGGCACCTCATCCGCCGCGTCGGCATGTCGGCGGACGGGACGCGGTCATTTCACCGGCAAAGTGCTCGAACTTTCGGCAAGCCCGTTTGTTGGCCGCTTTTGCGCTTGACGGCGCCGGCGGCTCGGGATGAACTGAACCAATTCGAAATTGGGCCGCACCAATCCATGCACGACGACAGCGACAATTCCAATGCCGCCCTCGACCGTCTCCGGTCGCTCCTGCGCAGCGGCCGCTTCGAGAAGGGTACGCGGCTGCCGACGGAACGGACCCTCGCCGAAGAGCTCGGCGTGAGCCGCCGGTCGGTTCGCCGTGCCTTCGAGGTGTTGGAATCGGAGGGCATCGTCTGGCGCCGCCAGGGGTCGGGCACCTTCGTCGGCTCACGTCCGGCGGAGACGGAGGAACGTCTCGAGGTCCTGGTCGCGGACACCGATCCGATGGAGGTGATGGAGGTGCGCCTGCGGCTCGAGCCGCAGCTCGCCCAGCTCGCCGCCATGCGGGCGAAGCCCGAGGACATCCGCAGCATGTACGATCTAATCGGCAAGATCGGCGAATGCGCCGACGCCGATGCGCGCGAGCTGTGGGACGGCGCCCTGCATCGCAAGATCGCCCAGTGCGCCGGCAACAACCTGATGCTGGCTCTCTTCGACATGATGAACCGGGTGCGGCAGGACCTCGCCTGGCAGAAGATCCGCGAGCAGGCGCGCGTCGCGGCGCGCAGCCGCCCGATCACCCACGACCAGCATCTGACGATCGTCGACGCGATCGCGGCGCGCGATCCGCTGGGCGCCGGCGAGGCGATGCGCCGTCACCTGCTCACCATCCAGGAGAACCTCGTGCGGGCGACCTCGCACGACGTCTTCACGGACCGACTCGTACGAGGGCCCGGACCGCAGTCCGAGCGCTCGGAGAACCGCTGAGATCGAAGAGGAGAAGGGCATGAAGAAAGCAGGACTTCTTGCGACGTTTCTGACCGGCGCGCTTTTCGCCGCCCCCGCCTTCGCCGCCGACCTGAAGATCGGTCTGGCGGAGGACCCCGACATGCTCGACCCGGCACAGTCGCGCACCTTCGTCGGCCGCATCGTCTACACGGCGATGTGCGACAAGCTCGTCGACGTGACGCCGAACCTCGAGATCGTGCCGCAGCTCGCCACCGAATGGGCGTGGTCGGACGGCGACAAGGTGCTGACGATGAAGCTGCGCCCCGGCGTCAAGTTCCACGACGGCACGGCGATGGACGCCGAAGCGGTCGTCGCCACCATCAAGCGCAATCAGACGATGCCGGAATCGCGACGCAAGAGCGAGGTCGCCTCGATCGCCTCGGTCGAGGCGACGGGGCCGCTCGAGGTCAAGTTCACCCTCAAGCAACCGGACGCCACACTCCTCGCCCAGCTCTCCGACCGCGCCGGCATGATCGTGTCGCCGAAGGCGGCGGCGGAACTCGGCGCCAACTTCTCCAGCAAGCCGGTGTGCGCCGGGCCGTTCGAATTCGTCGAGCGCGTCCAGCAGGACCGCATCGTGCTGAAGAAGTTCGCCGACTACTGGAACAAGGACAACATCCACTTCGACAAGGTGACCTACCTGCCGATCGTCGACGCCACCGTGCGGCTCGCCAACCTGCGCGCCGGCGACCTCGACATGATCGAGCGCATGTCGCCGACCGACGCCGCCGTGGTGAAGAAGGACGCCAAGCTCGGCCTCGCCCAGGTCGTCAACCTCGGCTTCCTGTCGATCTACGTGAACGTCGGCCATGGCCCGCGCGCCGACACGCCGATGGGCAAGGACAAGCGGGTGCGGCAGGCGTTCTCGCTCGCCATCGACCGCGAGGCGCTGAACCAGATCGTCTACGAAGGCACCGCGCCGGCCGGCAACCAGCCGGTCGCGCCGACGAGCCCCTGGTACAATGCCAAGATCCCGGTGCCGGCCCGCGACGTCGCCAAGGCCAAGGCGCTGCTCAAGGCCGCCGGTCACGACCGGTTGGAGATCGAGATGCTGGTCTCCAACAGCCCGATCGTCGTCCAGATGATGGAGGCGGTGCAGGCGATGGTGGCCGAGGCCGGTTTCGACGTGAAACTCAAGACCATGGAGTTCGCCACGCTCCTCAACGAGGAGACCGCCGGCAACTTCCAGATGGCGCGGACCGACTGGTCCGGCCGCGTCGATCCGGACGGCAACATCCACCAATTCGTCACCTGCAAGGGCGGCCTCAACGAGGTGAAGTACTGCAACCCGAAGGTCGACGAGCTTCTGAACGCCGCCCGCGCCTCGGTCGACCTCAAGGTGCGCAAGGAGAAGTACGACGCGGCCGCCGCCATCCTCGACGACGACCTGCCCTACATCTACCTGGCGCATCAGTCGTGGCTGTGGGGCTTCGACAAGAAGGTGACCGGCTTCGTGCCCTCGCCCGACGGCATGATCCGTCTGACCGGCATGGCCAAGGCCAACTGACCGATCGGCGGGAGGGGAGATCCCCTCTCCTCCCGCCCCCCTCCGCCCGATCCGGAGTTCGCGATGTACGCCTTCATTGCGCGACGACTGCTGCTGGCGATCCCGACGCTGCTGATCATCTCGCTCTTCGTCTTCTCGCTGCAGAAGCTGCTGCCGGGCGACCCCGTCCTGGTGATGGCCGGCGAGGAGCGCGATCCGGCGGTGATCGAGGCGCTGCGCGAGAAGTATCACCTCAACGACCCGGTGCCGATGCAGTACCTCGCCTGGCTCGGCAACGCGCTCCAGGGCGACCTCGGCATCTCGCTGCGTACCAACCAGCCGGTATTGTCGCTGATCGCCGAGAAACTGCCGGTGACGCTGCAGCTGGCGGTGATGTCGATGACCTTCGCGCTGCTGCTCGGCATCCCGATGGGCATCCTGGCGGCGGTGAAGAAGAACACGGCGATCGACTATCTGGCCAGCGTTCTGGCGCTCTCGGGCCTGTCGGTACCGAACTTCTGGCTCGGCATCATGCTGATCCTGCTCGTTTCGGTGCAGCTCGGCTGGCTGCCGGCGTCGGGGTATCAGCCGTTCTTCGTCGATCCGCTCCTGTCGCTCAAGACCATGCTGATGCCGTCCTTCGTGCTCGGCAACGCGCTCGCCGCCTCGATGATGCGGCACACGCGGTCGTCGATGATCGGGGTGCTCAGTTCCGACTACATCCGCACCGCCCGCGCCAAGGGGCTCGCCGAACGGTCCGTCATCCTGTCGCACGCCTTGCGCAACGCCGTCCTGCCGATCGTCACCCTCAGCGCACTCCTCTTCGGCGAGCTCCTCGCCGGCGCGGTGCTCACCGAACAGATCTTCACCATCCCCGGTTTCGGCAAGCTGATCGTCGATGCGGTCTTCACCCGCGACTACGCCGTGGTCCAGGGCGTCGTGCTGTGCACCGCCTTCGGCTTCATCACCATGAACCTGATCGCGGACGTGCTCTACGTCCTGCTCAATCCGCGGATGAGGGCCTCGCTGTGAGCGCGATCGACACCCCCGAGACGGCGATCTCCTCCCCGACGAACCGCGCCTGGCGCAAGCTGAAGGCGCACAAGGGAGCCGTCGTCGGGCTCTGCATCGTCGGCTTCTTCACGCTCCTGGCGCTCGCCGCGCCGCTGCTGCCGATCCCCGACCCCAACGCCACCAGTTGGACGGCGATCCGCAAGGCGCCGTCGCTCCTCCACCCGCTCGGCACCGACGAGCTCGGTCGCGACATCCTCGCCCGGATGATCTGGGGGGCGCGGGCTTCGCTCTCCGCCGGGTTCTTCTCGGTGACGCTGGCGGTGTCGATCGGCGTGCCGCTCGGCATCCTCTCCGGCTACTTCGGCAAGTGGTTCGACATTCTCGTGTCGCGCGTCACCGAGGCCTTCCTGGCGATGCCGTTCCTGATCACCGCGATCGCGCTCGCCGCGTTCCTCGGCCCGAGCCTGATCAATTCGATGATCGCCATCGCGCTGTCGGCGCTGCCGATCTTCGTGCGACTGACCCGCGGTCAGGTGCTGGCGGTGAAGACCGAGGAATATGTCGAGGGCGCTCGATCCATCGGCCTCGGGCCGGTGGCGATCATGGTCCGCTACATCTTCCCCAACGTGCTGCCGCCGATCCTGGTGCAGGCGACGCTGACGGTGGCGACCGCCATCATCGCCGAGGCGAGCCTCTCCTTCCTCGGTCTCGGCCAGCAACCGCCGGCCGCCAGTTGGGGGTCGATGCTCAACGTCGCCAAGAACTTCCTGGTGCAGGCGCCGTGGATGGCGGTGTGGCCGGGCAGCGCGATCTTCCTCGTCGTCATCGGCTTCAATCTTCTGGGCGACGGTCTGCGCGACGCCCTCGACCCTCGCTCCGCCTGACCCTCCGAGATCGGAAACGACCATGACCGGCTTCACCACCCGTCCGGAAATCCTCGGCACCTTCGGCGTCGTCACCTCGACCCACTGGATCGCCTCCGCCGTCGGCATGTCGATCCTGGAAAAGGGCGGCAACGCCTTCGACGCGGCGGTGGCGACCGGCTTCGTCCTGCAGATCGTCGAGCCGCATCTGTGCGGCCCCGGCGGCGATCTGCCGGTGGTCTACCACTCCGCCCGCACCGGCAAGGTCGAGGTGATCTGCGGTCAGGGACCGGCACCGGCCGGCGCCACCATCGAGCACTATCGCCGCGAGGGCATCGACCTGATCCCCGGCGACGGGTTGCTCGCCGCCGTCATCCCCGGCGCCTTCGACGGCTGGATGCTCATGCTGCGCGACCACGGCACGATGAGCGTGCGCGAGGTGCTCGAACCGGCCATCCACTATGCCGAAGCGGGCCATCCGGTGCTGCCGCGGGTCGCCGCCACCATCGCCGGGCTCGGCGACTTCTTCCGCGAACACTGGCCGACGTCCTACGCGACGTGGCTGCCGGGCGGGGCGCCGCCGCGGCCGCATGCGCTCTTCCGCAATCCGGTCCTCGCCGACACCTGGCGGCGGATCGTCGCCGAGGCGGAGGCGGCGCGCGGCCGCGAGGCGGGTATCGAGGCGGCGCGCGACGCCTTCTATCGCGGGTTCGTCGCCGAGAAGATCGAGGCCCATCTGCGCTCTGCGGAAGTGATGGACGGCTCGGGTGCGCGCCACAAGGGCGTGCTCTCGGCGCAGGACCTCGCCGGCTGGTCGGCGAGCACCGAGGCGCCGACCACGCTCGACTACCACGGCTGGACGGTCGCCAAGACCGGTCCGTGGGGTCAGGGGCCGGTGCTCCTCCAGTCGCTGGCGATCCTCGCCGGCTACGACATCGCCGCGATGGATCCGAACGGGCCCGACTTCGTCCACACCGTGGTCGAGGCGATGAAACTCGCCTTCGCCGACCGCGAGGTCTACTACGGCGACCCCGCCTTCATCGACGTCCCGGTCGAGACGCTGCTGAGCGCGGCCTACGCCGCCGAGCGGCGCGCGCTCATCGGCGACACGGCGTCGCTCGATCTGAGGCCCGGCCTCATCGCCGGCTACGAGGCGCAGCGGGAGCGCACCCTGGCGATGCTCGGGGCGTCGTCGAAGACCGGCGCGGTCTACGAGCCGACCATGGCGCACCTCTCGGAGAAGCGCGGCGACACGGTGCACATCGACGTCATCGACCGCTGGGGCAACATGGTGTCGACGACGCCGTCGGGCGGTTGGCTGCAATCCTCGCCGACCATTCCGGGCCTCGGCTTCTGCCTCAACTCGCGGGCGCAGATGTTCTGGCTGGAGCCCGGTCTGCCGTCTTCGCTCGCCCCGGGCAAACGGCCGCGGACCACGCTGACGCCGTCGCTGGCGCTGCACGAGGGACGCCCCACCCTCGCCTTCGGCACGCCCGGCGGCGACCAGCAGGATCAGTGGCAGCTGTCCTTCTTCCTGCGCCACGTCCATCACGGCCTCGATCTTCAGGCGACGATCGATCGGCCGTTGTTCCACACGGCGCATTTCCCCGGCTCGTTCCATCCGCGCACCCGCGAACCGGGCAGCCTGATGCTGGAGGAGACGTTCGGGGTCGCGACCATCGACGAACTGCGCCGCCGCGGCCACCGCCTGACGGTGACCGAACCGTGGTCGATCGGCCGCCTGACGGCGGCGAAACGTGACCCAGACGGGCTGCTGCGCGCCGGCGCGACGCCGCGGCTGATGCAAGCCTATGCCATCGGGAGGTGATCCATGACCTGGTCCATCGTCGCGCGTGATCCGGCAACCGGCCATTTCGGCATCGCCGTCGCCAGCCGCTTCTTCTCCGTCGGCACGCTGGTGCCGCACATCCGCGCCGGCGTCGGCGCCGTCGCCACTCAGGCTTTCGTCAATCCGCTCTACGGCGTCGACGGCCTGACGCTGCTCGCCGAAGGAAAATCGCCGGAGGAGATCGTGCCGATCCTCACCGGTCGCGACGCCGGCCACCGCCAGCGCCAGTTCCACCTGATCGACGCGACCGGACGCAACACCGCCTTCACCGGCGCGGCCTGCATCGACTGGGCCGGGCATCTGATCTCGGACAACGTCTCGGTCGCCGGCAACATGCTGGCCGGGCCGCAGGTGATCGCCACGACGCTCGAGGTGTTCGAGAAGACCGCCGGCAAGCCGCTGATCGAGCGCTTCCTCGAGGCGATGCAGGCCGGTGAGGACGCCGGCGGCGACAAGCGCGGCAAGCAGTCGGCGGCGATCGTCATCCATCGCGACCAGGACTACCCGTGGCTCGACATCCGCGCCGACGACCACACCGATCCGCTCGCCGAGCTGCGCCGCCTCTACGCCGTGGCGCAGGAGCGCTTTCTCCATGTCGCCGAGACCCTGCCGACCCGGGCGAACCCGGACGGCATGCTCGATCGCTCGGTCATCGATCGCAAGATCGCCGAGTTGGAAGCGGCGCGCGAAGCCGAAGGTCGTCCGTCGGCCTCGTTCGCCACGCCGTGGAAGCCGTGACCTCGCATCGCCCGACAGGACGCCGAAGGACCCGCCGATGACCGCCGCCTCCCCCACCGAACCCGTTCTCACCGTCGAAGGCCTGTCGACGTCGTTCCAGGTCGACGGCCGGTGGTCGACGGTGGTGCGTGACGTCTCGTTCGAGGTGCGGCCGGGCGAGACCCTGGCGATCGTCGGCGAAAGCGGCTCGGGCAAGAGCGTCACGTCGCTGTCGATCATGCGCCTCTTACCGCCGCGGGTGTCGCGCATCGAGGGGCGGATCCGACTCGCCGGCCGCGACCTCGGCGGGCTCTCCGAGAAGGAGATGCGCGCCGTGCGCGGGCGCGACATGGCGATGATCTTCCAGGAGCCGATGACCAGCCTCAATCCGATCTTCACGATCGGGCGGCAGATCTCGGAATCCCTCACCTGCCATCTCGGCCTCTCCAAGCGCGACGCCCGCGCCGAGACGTTGCGGCTGCTCGAGAAGGTGCGCATTCCCAATGCCGCGTCGCGCTTCGACGAACATCCACACCAGTTCTCCGGCGGCATGCGGCAGCGGGTGATGATCGCCATGGCGCTCGCCTCGCGGCCGAAGCTCCTGATCGCCGACGAGCCGACGACGGCGCTCGACGTCACCATCCAGGGCCAGATCCTCGATCTGATCAAACAGCTCCAGGAAGAGGAGGACATGGCCGTCCTCTTCATCACCCACGACATGGGCGTGGTCGCCGAGGTGGCCGATCGCACCATGGTGATGTTCCGCGGCGACGCGGTGGAGACCGGTACGACCGAGGAGGTGTTCCTCGCCGGTCGTCATCCCTACACCCGGGCGCTGCTCGCCGCGGTGCCGCGGCTCGGCGAGATGGCGGGGGAGCATTGGCCGCGGCGCTTCCCGATCGTCGACATGGCGACCGGCGTCCAGGCGGAGGGCAAATCGGTCGACGCCACCGTCGCGACGCACGAGGAGCCGGTGCTGGCGGTCCGCGATCTCGTCACCCGCTTCGAGGTGCGCGGCGGCGTCTTCGGCCGCAAGACCGGCGAGATCCATGCGGTGGAGAAGGTGTCGTTCGATCTCTTCCAGGGCGAGACGCTGTCTCTGGTCGGCGAGTCCGGTTGCGGCAAGTCGACGACCGGGCGGTCGATCCTGCGGCTGGTCGAACCGCGTAGCGGCCGCGTCGACCTCGACGGGTTCGACGTCCTCGATCTCGATTCCCGCGACCTGCTGCGCATGCGGCGCAGCGTCCAGATGATCTTCCAGGATCCGTTCGCCAGTCTCAATCCGCGCATGACCGTCGGCGCGTCGGTGGCGGAGCCCTACACCGCCCACCGCCTCGGCACGCGCGCGGAAGCGCGCGACAAGGCGGCCGACCTCCTCACCCGCGTCGGCCTCGATCCGACGATGATGAGCCGCTATCCGCACGAATTCTCCGGCGGCCAGCGTCAACGCATCGCCATCGCCCGGGCGCTGGCGCTCGACCCGAAGGTGATCGTCGCCGACGAGAGCGTCTCGGCGCTCGACGTGTCGATCAAGGCGCAGGTGTGCAACCTGCTGATGGATCTGCAGGAGAACCTGAAGATCGCCTTCCTGTTCATCTCCCACGACATGGCCGTGGTCGAACGGGTCAGTCACCGCATCGCCGTCATGTATCTCGGCGAGATCGTCGAAATCGGACCGCGCGAAGCGATCTTCGGCGACCCGCAGCACCCCTACACCAAGCGTCTGATGGCCGCCGTCCCGGTTCCCGATCCGGCGCGGCGCGGCATCCGCCGCGATCTTTCCGGCCAGGAGTTGAAGAGCCCGGTCCGGCCGCTCGACTACGTGGCGCCGGAGCGACGTTATCGCACCGTCGCGCCCGGACACATGGTCATGGAAGGGGCGGTCGGGTGACCGCGACGAGCGACGCGGACCGCGACCGCGCTTCCCGGGGCGGCGACCACCACACATGGCCGCGTGCGGCGGAAAGACCGTGACGTCAACATGTTCGGGTCTGCGACAGGTGAAGAACCGTACGTGGCGAAGCGGACCCGAGATTTGATGCCCCGCAAATTCGAATCAAGCATATTCTGATATTCGAATATTGCCCGGCATGGTCGGGTGGGTTGCGTTGGTGTGACGAGTGGGCGCGGTGACGGGACGGACGTCCGGCCGGTTCCGCGCGGCCCCATCGGTAAGTCGCCGCCCGCGTTCGTCGACCTTCTCGGCGAAGCCAACGTGGAGAAGCCGGATCATGGATGTCATGCCGATCGGCCGGATGCGCAGCGCCGGTGCGTCGTTCGTGCTGCTCATGCTGTTCTGGGTGATGCTCAACGGCTCACTGGCGAGCGACGTGCTGATCGTCGGTGCCGTCGCCTCCGCGGCGATCGCGCTCATCTACCGGGACGGCCTGTCGATCTTCACCGAGGCGCGCTGGACGCCCGCGGCGATCGCCGCCACCTTCGGTTACATCGGCTATTTCCTGAAGGAACTGGTCAAATCGAACCTGCACATCGCCGCCGTCGTACTCGACCCGGCGCTGCCGGTCCATCCCGGCATCGTCAAGGTGCACACCCGGCTGAAGAGCCGCATGGGGCGGCTGCTGCTGGCCAATTCGATCACGCTGACCCCCGGTACGCTCACCGTCGCGATCGAGGACGAGTGGCTCTACGTGCACTGGGTGACGATGGAGGCGGCCGATCAGGAGGAGGCGACGAGGCAGATCGTCGCCGGCTTCGAGAGCTATCTGGAGGTGATGTATGGCTGACGCACTGATCACCTTCGCCGCCGTCCTGGCGGGACTGGCCTTCCTCCTGGCGATGTACCGCTTCGTCCGCGGGCCGCGCACCTTCGACCGGGTGGTCGCCTTCGACGTCATGACCATCGTCTCGATCACCGGCATCGTCCTCGGTGCGGTGGTCGAAGAGCGCGTCGTCTACCTCGACGTGGCGCTGGTCTATGCGCTGATGTCGTTCCTCGGCGTCATCGTCGTCGCCCGCTACCTGGAGAGGGGACTGTGATGGCCGCGGCTCTCGACATCCTCGGCGGTCTGCTGCTGGTCGCCGGCACCACCTTCCTGCTGCTCGGCGGGCTCGGGCTCGTCCGCATGCCGGACGTCTACAACCGTATCCAGGCCGGCACCAAGGCGACGACGCTCGGCACCTTGCTGACGCTGGCCGGCGCCGCCTGCCTCCATCCCGATTGGGCGATCAAGCTGTTGCTGATCGGCCTCTTCCTCCTGTTCACCAACCCGCTGTCCTCGCAGGTCCTGGCGCACGCGGCGCACCGCATGCACGTCGCCACCACGCCGGCGACCGAGGTCGACCTGCTCGACGAAGAGACGGGAGAAGAGGCATGAGCAACCTGTCGACGGCCATGAGCCTGGTGTTGGCGGCGGGTATGCTCGTCGCCGCGCTCCTGTCGATCATCACGCGAAGCCTGCCGCTCGCCATCCTGTCGGCGGGGGCGGTGAGCCTCTTCGCCTCGATCATGTTCATGCTTCTGGCGGCGCCCGACGTGGCGATGACCGAAGCGGCGATCGGCAGCGGTCTCACCACCTTCCTGTTCTTCTTCGTGCTCGGCCGGGTCGGAGGGAAGGGCCATGGTTAAACACCTCGTCGCCTTCCTGTTGCTGGCGGTGCTCGCGGCGGTCTTCGCCTCCCTCACCCTCGGCTACCAGCCCGACGCCGCGCTCAATCGCACGGCGCTCTACTACGCCGAGAACACGGCGAAGGACCTCGGCGCGCAGAACATCGTCACGGCGATCGTCGTCACCTATCGCGGTCTCGACACGCTCGGCGAAGTGACGGTGCTGTTCCTGACCTCGGCCATCGTCGGGCTGATCCTGTCGACCCATCGCGCCACCGGCGAAGGCCGCGCGACCGGCATCCCGGCGGCGGGCGAACTGCTCAGGACCGGCAGCCGGCTCCTGGTGCCGCTGATCCTACTCGCCGGCGTCTACGTCTTCGTCAACGGCCACCTCACCCCGGGCGGCGGCTTCCAGGGCGGCGCCATCCTCGCCTCGGCGGCGCTGTTGATGCTGCTCGCCGATCCGCTGCACCGTTTCGGCCATCGCCTGATCGCGGTGGTGGAGTCGCTCTCCGGTGTCGCCTATGTCGCCATCGGTCTCCTCGGCCTCGCCTGGGCCGGCGGCTTCCTCGACAACCGTTTTCTGCCACTGGGCGACTTCGGCACGCTGTTCTCGGCCGGTGCGATCCCGGTGATCTACACGCTGATCGGCCTCAAGGTCGGCGCCGAATTCGCCTCGATGCTGGCGAGCCTCTCGGAAACGGAGAAGTCGTGATGATCACGGTCGCTCTCGTCACGGGCTTCGCCCTGGTGCTCGCCGGCCTCTACGGCGCGCTGACCAACCGCAACATTCTCAGGATGATCGTGTCGTTCACGGTCGCAGATGCCGGCGTCAACCTCGTGTTGGTCGCCGTCGGGGCGATGCCGGGGCGCACCGCGCCGATCCTCGATGCGGCGGTGCCGGTCGGCGACGCGGCGCGGCGGATCATCGACCCGCTGCCCCAGGCGCTGGTGCTCACGGCCATCGTCATCGGTCTCGGCGTCACCGCTCTGATGCTCGCCTATGCCTATCGCCTGCATGCGACGAGAGGCTCCCTCGACATCTCTAAATTCACGGAGCTGAAATGGTGAGCCCCCTTCACATTCTGGCGGTCGGGCTGGGCGCGGCGTTCTTCCTCGGGCTCTTGAACCACGGCGCTCGTGTGCTCGCCTACGTCGTCACCGTGGTCGCGCTTCTCGCCATGACCGCCATCGGCGGACAATGGCTGTGGGCCTTCGTCGTCGCCGGCGCGGCGCCCGTCACCATCATGACCGCCGGTGCACCGCCGCCCTTCGCCATCAACCTGCGCATGGGTCTGCCGGAGGCGGTGCTGGTCGAGATCGTCACGCTCGTCGGGCTGCTCTCGGCCGTCTACATGCGCGAGGCGCTGATGCGGCTCGGGCATCGTGCCATGGCGGTGTTCCTGGTCGTGGTGATGGCGCTCTCAGGCCTGATCCTGACGCGCGACGTCTTCAACCTCTTCGTCTTCTTCGAGCTGATCGCCATCGCCACCGGCGGTCTGGTGCTGCTCTCGGACGACCCGCGGGCGCTCGGCGCCGGCTTCAAATATCTGGTGGTGTCGCAGGTGGTGTCGATGCTGATGCTGATCGGCATCGTCTTCGTCTATCACGCGAGCGGCAGCCTCAATCTCGACGACATGACCGGCACCCCGGTCGCGGCGGCCGGAGGCGCGGCGGCGCTCGCCTTCTTCCTGCTGTTCGTCGCCCTGGTGATCGAGTTGAAGCCGTTCCCGGCCAACGGCTGGGCGCTCGACGTCTATCAGGCGGCCCATCCGGGCTTCTCGGCGATCTTCTCGGCCGGCTCGTCGACCGCGGCGCTGTGGGCGCTCGACAAGGTGATCGGCATCGGCGGGACGCCGTGGCTGCCGATCGCCGCGGCGGTCGGCCTCGTCACCTTCGTCGGCTCGAACCTCGTCGCCCTGTCGCAGACCGACGACCGCCGCCTGCTCGGCTATTCCTCGGTGGCGCAGATCGGCCTGGTGCTCACGGTGATCGGGCTTCGCGACCTGCTCGGTGACCGCTATCTGATGATCGGCGGCGGCATCCTGATCGCTCATGCGGTGGCCAAGGCCGGGCTCTTCTGGATCTCCGGCCTCGTCGCCTCGCGCGAGCTCTCCGCCTGGGCGGCGTTGCGGCGCGATCCCTTCATGATCTTCGCCTTCGCCACCTTCGTCGCCATGCTCGCCGGCCTGCCGCCGTTCCCCGGCTTCTATGCCAAATGGGAACTGGTGCATGCGCTGGTCGCCGACGGCCGTCATGCCGTGGTCGCGGCGATCCTCGTCGGCGCGCTCTTGGAGGCGGGATACCTCTTCCGCTGGTTCGGCCGCGCCCTCAAGGCGCCGCTGCCGGACGAAACCGTCCAGCCGCCGGTCGGCGCGGTGGCGGTCGTGGCGCTCACCGCGCTCGGCGGCTGGGCCGTCGCCTACGGCTGGGGTGAGGCGTCGCGTTACGGTAACCTTCTCACCGTCGTGCCGCTGATGTTCGCCCTCGCCTTCCTGGTGCTGGAATGGCTGCCGGCGTGGATCAAGAACACCGTCGCGATCCTCGGTCTCGTCGCCGGCTTCGTCGTCGCCTATCCGCACTTCGACCCGATGCAGATGATCTTCGGGGCGATCATCCTCCTCGGCGGTGCGGTGATCTTCATCGCCAGCTACACCTTCGCCCACGGGCGGCGGGTCGGCTTCTATCCGTCGGCGATGTTGATGTACGCGGGACTGGCGATGCTGATCGTCGCCAAGGACACGTTCTCCTTCTTCGCCGCCTGGGAAGTGCTGACCGTCGGGTCGTATTTCCTGATCCTGCGCGGCAAGGAGAGCGAGCCGCACGCCCTCTCCTACATCGTGTTCTCGCTCGGCGGCGCCTTCGCCATCCTCGCCGGCTTCGCGCTCGCCGCCCAGACGACCGCGACCTTCCCGGTGGAGGGGTTGAAGCAGGTCGCCGCGACGCATGCGCCCTGGGTGTTCCTGCTGCTGGCGGCCGGATTCATGACCAAGACGGCGGCGCTCGGGGTGCACATCTGGCTGCCCGGCGCCCATGCCGAGGCCGAGACCGACGTCTCGCCGATGGTCTCGGGCGTGCTGCTCAAGGCGGGGCTCTTCGGCCTCTTCGTGCTGGTCATGCACCTGGGACGGCAGTCGCTCTTCGGCGTCGACCTCACCCACGCGATGCTGTGGATCGGTGCGGGATCGGCGCTCATCGGCAATCTGATGGCGGCCTTCCAGGAAGACGCCAAGCGCCTCCTCGCCTATTCCTCGATCGGCCAGATGGGTTATGCGGTGTTCGGCATCGCGCTGATGAACAACCTCGGCTGGCTGATGGCGATGATGTTCGTCATCAACCACTACATCTACAAGTCGTCGCTGTTCCTGTCGGTCGGCGGCGTCGCCAAGCGCACCGGCACCCGCGAGATGTACCGCATGGGCGGCCTGATCACGCTGATGCCGCTCTCCTTCGTCGCGGTGCTGGTCTCGATCATCGCCATGTCGGGCGTGCCGCCGCTGTCCGGCTTCGGCGGCCGCTGGATCTTCTACAACGCCATCATGGACAGCGACGCGCGCCTGCCGATGGCGGTGATCTTCCTCTCCGGCCCGATCGCCTTCCTCTACCTGTTCCGGCTGATCCACACGATCTTCCTCGGGCAGCTCAAGGACGAGCACCGGCGGGTGAAGGAAGCGCCGATCTGGCTGATCATCCCGCAGATGATGTACGTCGCCTTCCTCATCGGCTTCGCCATCTTCCCCGGGCTGGCGCTGCGCCGGGTCGACGATTTCATCGGCCGGTTCATGCCCGAGCACGGCCTGAACTGGACGGGACAGACGATCACCAGCGCCTACGGCTACTGGAACCCGGTCGCCATCATGATCATCGTCGCGGTGATCTTCGTGGTGCTGTTCCTGTGGCTCGTGTTCCTGAACCACCGGGCGCAGATGGTGAAGCAGTTCAACATCGTCTTCGCCGCCGAGCGGCCCTATCGGCCGGAGACCACCCACTTCGCGTGGAACTTCTTCGCCCCGTACAAACGCGCCGTCGGCTTCCTCGCCGAACCCTGGTTCGAGCGTTTCTGGCAGGCGCAGATGGACACGTTGCACGGGACGGCGCGCTTCGCCCGTCGCTTCTACACCGGCAACGGACAGGTCTATGCCGTCCAGGTCATCGCCTTCGTGGTGGTCGTCTATCTGGCAGCATTGGGGGGCCGGCCATGACCTTCGATTGGATGAAGATCCCCTACGCCCTGCTGACGCTGTTCATCGTCCTCAACTACGGACTGCTGCTCACCGCCCTGATCCAGAAGATCGGAGCGCGAGCAGGGCGCCGGCACGGCATACCGATCTGGCAGAACTACGTCGACCTCCTGAAGAACTACGCGCTCAGGACCCACATCACCCATGGCGTGATGTACTACCTCGGCCCGGTGTTCCGGCTGTCGGGCGGCGTCGGGCTGCTGTTGTTCGTCCCCAGCATCTACGGGTCGGAGATGTTCTCCAACCTGTCGTTCGCCGGCGACCTCATCCTGGCGCTCTATTTCATCTTCTTCGGCACGCTGGGCATGGCGCTGGGCGCCGGCGAGAGCGGCCATCCGCACGCCGCGATCGGCGTCAGCCGCGGCCTGTCGCAGGTCACCGCGGCGGAGCTGCCGCTGGCGCTCGCGGTGTTCTCGGTGGCGCTGCAGTACCAGACGCTGTCGGTCACCGACATCGTCGCAGCGCAGCAGGGCGGCGTCGCCCACTGGACGGTCGTCACCAATCCGCTCGCCGTCGCCGCCGCCATGCTGTCCTTCCTCGGCTCGATGATGCGGCCGCCGTTCGACGTCGTACTGGCGCCGCAGGAGATCCCGATCGGCCCGCCGACCGAGTACCACTCCTCCTATCTGGCGCTGATGCAGACCAACCGGGCGATCTTCCCCGTCGCCAAGATGGTCATCTACATGAACCTGTTCTTCGGCGGCGCGACGAGCTGGCCGGTCTTCTTCGTGAAGGTCTTCCTGCTCTACCTGTTCTCGGCGTTCGTCGGCGTGGTCTTCCCGCGCTTCCGCGTCGAGCAGTCGATCCGCTGGTTCCTGATCTGGGCGGTGCCGATCGGTATCGCCGCCATTCTCATCGTATGAGGCCGTGATGCGAGACGAAGACACCCTCGTGCGTCGGGTCCCCGTCAAGGACGAGCTGAAGAAGCGCGTCGTCAAGGGCCCGGACGGTCTCGAGTTCGAGGTCGATCCGATCCAGGACTACTACTGCGACGCGCGGCCGGAGGTTCGGCCCGGGTCCTACGTCAGGATCGTCGAGGACCTGTTCAACTGGGCGCGCTCGGAGAGCCTGTGGATCCTCGGCTTCGGCACGGGCTGCGGCGCCATCGAGATGCGGCCCTTGATGACGCCGCGCTTCGATGCCTATCGCTACGGCATCCAGTGGCGGCCGACGCCGCGCCAGGCCAACCTGTTCGTCATCTCCGGCTACCTGTCGGTGAAGACGCTGAAGCGGGCGATCCGTTCCTACGAGCAGATGCAGAGCCCGAAATACGTCGTCGGCCTCGGCTCCTGCACGATCAACGGCGGCATGTACTGGGACAGCTACAACACCATCAAGAAGCTCGACGAGTACCTGCCGGTCGACGTCTACATCGCCGGCTGCATGCCGCGCCCCGAGGCGCTGCTCGCCGGCTTCGAAGAGCTGAAGCGGATCATCCGCGCCGGCAAGGCGGAAGGGGCGAACCTCTACGCCCAGAACTTCGATTGGTACAAGGCCAACCAGAAGCGGGTCATCCACGACTGGGACATGCCGGATTACAATTGGTGAGGCCGATGCGGACACTTCTCGAGAGCCTGAAGGAACGGTTCCCGCTCGGCCCGATCACCGAGCAACGGCCCGACCTCGCCTTCGTCACCGTCGAGCGCGAGACCCTGCGCCCGCTCATCGTCCATCTGCGTGACCGCGAGGGTTTCACCCACCTCGTCCTGCTGACGGCCGTCGACTGGATCGAGGAGAACCTGTTCCAGCTCACCTATCTCGTCCACGACCGGGCGAACGCCCGCGACATCGGCCTGAGGGTGATGCTGCCGCGCGACGAGCCGGAGATGGAGAGCATCCACGATCTGTGGCCGACGGCGGCGACCTACCAGCGGGAGCTGAAGGAGATGTTCGGCATCCCCTTCCCCGGCAGCCCGCGGCTCGACGAGGAGTTCATCCTGGAGGGCTGGGTCGACATCCCGCCCTACCGGCGCGACTTCGACACGCTGAAGTTCGCGGAAGAGAACTTCGAACACCGGGCGGGACGCGGCACCACCGATCCGGCGACCCACATGCGGGAACGCATGGCCACGCAGGGGGGCTCGAAATGACCGGACGGGCGACGTCTTCCCCCGGTGGATCCACGGCGGCCTCCTCGCCGCCGATCGATCTTTCGTCGGGTAAATATCTCAAACTGTGGCAGGGGCCGCAGCACCCCGGCATCACCGGCAACATGTCGGTCGAGCTGACCGTCTGCGGCGACGAGGTGGTGGAGGGCAAGACCCACGTCGGCTATCTGCACCGCGGCTTCGAGAAGCTGATGGAGCGGCGGACCTTCATCCAGGTCTTCCCGATCGTCTGCCGCGTCTGCGTGCCGGAGCCGGACTTCAACGAATATTGCTACGCCGCGACGATCGAGGAACTGGCGGGCATCGAGGCGCCGGAGCGGGCGCTGTGGATCCGCACGCTGATCCTCGAGATGGGGCGCATCAACAGCTACATGATGTATCTCGGCGGTCAGGCCGGCGCCCTCGGCATGGGCGTCATCGGCCAGTGGACGACCTACGTCCGCGACCTGATGCTCGACCGCTTCGAGGAACTGACCGGGGCGCGCATCTATCACATGTTCATCCTGCCGGGCGGGGTGCGCGACGGCCTGCCGGACGGCTTCGACGGCCGCATGGAGGAGACGCTCCGCGAGATCGAGCGGACGCTCGCCGACGTCGAGGACGTCATGTTCCACAACGCGGTCTTCAAGAAGCGCACCAAGGGCGTCGGCGTCATCCCGGTCGATCTCATCGACCGTTACGGCGTCACCGGTCCCAACGCGCGGGCGGCGGGCCTGCCCAACGACGTCCGCAAGGATCACCCCTATCTGGTCTACCCCGAGCTCACCTTCGAGCCGGTGACCGGGACCGATTCCGACATGTACACGCGTGCCGACGTGCGCCGACGCGACGTGGCGGTGTCGGTCGACCTGATCCGCCAGATCATAGCCAAGATGCCGCGGACCGGGCCGCTGACGGCGAAGCTGCCCAACGTGCTGCACTGGAAGATCCCGCGCGGCGAGACCTACGTGCGGGGCGAGTGCTCGCGCGGCGAATACGGCTACTACACCGTCACCGACGGCAGCGGCCATCCGCGGCGCATCAACGTGCGCGGCCCCTCCTACACCCATGCGATGGCGCTGCTCGAGCATCTCATCCCGGGTACCAACATCGCGGACGTGGCGGCGCTGATGGTGTCGCTGCACACCTATCCGCCGGAGATCGAAAGGTAGCCGGTCATGCGCGACGTCCTTTCCCCCTTCCTCGCCTGGAAGAACCTGTTCCGCGATCCGGTGTCGATCCGCGACCCGCTGAATCGGGAGGCGGCCCCGCGCTATCGCGGCTTCCACAAGAACGATGTCGAAAAGTGCATCGGCTGCGGCACCTGCGAGACGATCTGTCAGAACGGCGCCATCGACATGGTGCCGGTCGACGGATTCGATCCGAAGAACGGTGATTCCGGGTTGCGCCCGCGCATCGACTACGGCCGCTGCTGCTGGTGCGCGCTGTGCGTCGACGTCTGCATGACCGGCTCGCTCACCATGTCGAACGCCTACAAGTGGGTGGACGCCGATCCCGACGCCTTCCGCTTCATCCCCGGCGTCGACGCCAAGAGCTGGGACGGCTCCGAACACGGCTACGTCTGCGCCGAAGGCCATCACCTGACGGCGCTCGAGCGGGTGCCGATGGACGAGATGGAGCCGGAGGCGCGGATCTCCAACTTCGACGAGATCGTCGCCGGCTACGACGTCGCGCGGGCCAAGCTCGAGGCCGACCGCTGCGTCTCCTGCGGCCTGTGCATCGCCACCTGTCCGGCGCACATGGCGATCCCGCAGTACATCGAGGCGGTGCGCGACGGCGACTACGAGCGCGGCGTCGCCCTGCTCTACGAGACCAACCCGTTCTCCAACACCTGCGGCCGCGTCTGCACCCACAAGTGCGAGACCGCCTGCGCCGTCCACAACGAGGGTGAGGCGATCGCCATCCGCTGGCTGAAGCGCCACATCATGGATCAGGTACCGCAGGAGAAGGTACGCGAGATCGTCGGCAAGCCGGGCCCGGCGACGGGCCGCAAGGTGGCGATCGTCGGCGCCGGGCCGGCCGGTCTCACCGCCGCCTTCGACCTCGCCAAGGCCGGACATGCCGTCACCGTCTACGAGACGCGCCACGCGGCCGGCGGCATGACCCGCTACGGCATCCCGGAATACCGGCTGCCCTACGACGCGCTCGATCGCGACGTCGACGTCATCACCTCGCTCGGCGTCGACATCCGCTGCGACACGCGCATCGGCCGCGACGTCGCGATGGCCGACCTGCATGCCGCCAACGATGCGGTGGTGTTGGCGATCGGGCTGCATCTCGGCCGCTCGACCCGCATCCCCGGGTCCGAGCACGCCCAGGTGAAGAAGGCGGTCGACCTCCTCCGCCAGATCACCGACGGCGAGGCCTTCGACGTGCCGAAAAGCGCCGTGGTGATCGGCGGCGGCAACGTCGCCATGGACATCGCCCGCTCGCTCGCCCGCCTGCAGAAGCAGATCCACGGCAAGGTCGACGTCACGGTGACGGCGCTCGAGGACCTGCCCCACTTCCTCGCCGACAGGGAGGAAGTGAAGGAGTGCGGCGAAGAGGGCATCCCGATCTTCGACGCCCGCGGGCCGCAGCAGATCGTCATCGACGATGCGGGTCGGGTCACGGGGTTGCGCACCTGGCGGGTGAAGTCGATCTTCGACGACAAGGGCCGCTTCGCGCCGAGCTACGACGAGAGCGACGAGTTGTTCCATCCGGCCGAGATGGTGATCGAGGCGATCGGTCAGGCGTCCGACGTGTCGCTGCTCGGCGAGGCGCTGACCGAGGAACTCGCCTGGAACCGCGGTCGCATCGCCATCGATCCGGACGGCCGCACCTCGGTGCCGTGGCTGTGGTCGGCCGGCGACTGCGTCGCCGGTCCCGACGTGGTGCACGCGGTGGCCGACGGCCATCGGGTGGCGGCGAGCATCGCCGCCGTGTTCGCCGAACGGTCCGACGCGAGGGAGTGACGAGATGCCCGAAGGGAAAGGCCACGCCAAGCTGAAGACCCTCACCAACCTGAGGGAGGTCCTCACCGTCGCGACCGAGTTCGAGCGGACGGCGCGTGATTTCTATACGGCTCTGGCGCCCAAGGTGAGCAAGAGCATCCGCTATCTGGTCGAGGAACTGGTCGCCGAGGAGCAGCAGCATCTCGATCTCTTCGCCGGTCTCGCGGGCCGCGCCGACGTCGAGGCGGTGCTGGAGACCGAGATCGAACGGCCGGCGAGCGACCGCAAGTTTTCCGACTGCATCCATCTGCCGGATCTCGGCGACAATCCCGACGATCAGGCGGTGCTGCAATATGCGCTGGCGCGCGAACACGCGGCGATGGAGCAGTACACGGCGCTGGCCGAGGCCACGCCGCCGGGGGCGCTGCGCAACGTCTTCGTCTTCCTCGCCAACGAGGAGACCAAGCACAAGAACGAGCTGGAAGCGGTCTACTACCGGGTCGTCCACAGCGGCGGCGTCTGAGCGACCGCGCGCCCCACGCCGTCGCCACGTGCTTTCGCCGGGTCTCCGGCCTTTCGGATGGCGCCACCTCCCTTCCCCCTCGCGGGGGAAGGTGGCCGCGAAGCGGTCGGATGAGGGGGCGCCGCGAAGCGGCAACGGGCACACACCACGGACGCGGCCCTTCGGGGCGAGGCCCAGCCCCCTCATCCGCCCTTCGGGCACCTTCTCCCCCGAGGGGAGAAGGGGCGCGCGCTGCGATGCCTCGTGAGGCGAGAGCTGCTTCCGCGACCGGCCATCGGGGAGACGGCCGCCAGCGGACGTCGCGACGAGACGCTTCCCCACCCCCATCGTGAGGTCTACAAATCGATCCGACGCGGCTTCGGCCGTCGTTCATCCGGGGCGTGGGAACCCGCCTCGGGCGAACGGTGGTTCCATGCCCGAATAGACACGAGAACGAGGCCGAGGCGCTTCGCGCGCGACCCACGGGCCCGACAGGAGGACGTCCATGACCCGTACCACCGCCGCCATCGTCGGCTGGGCCCATTCGCCCTTCGGCAAGCTCGAAGATCCGGACGTCGAGAGCCTGATCGGCCGCGTCGCCGGCGAGGCGCTGGCGCATGCCGGGATCGGGACGGACGACGTCGATTTCATCACCGTCGGCACCTACAACAACGGCTTCTCGCGCCAGGGCTTCGAGGCGTCGCTGGTGGGCACCGCCGTGCCGGAGCTGGCGCACGTACCGGCCGTCCACCTGGAGAACGCCTGCGCCACCGGCTCGGCGGCGCTCAACGCCGCCCTCGACTTCATCGAGAGCGGGCGCGGGCGGATCGCGCTGGTGGTCGGCGCCGAGAAGATGACCGCGACACCGACGGCGGAGGTCGGCGAGATCCTGCTCTCCGCCTGTTATCGGCGCGAGGAGGCGGCGGTCGACGCCGGTTTCGCCGGTATCTTCGGCAAGATCGCCGCCCACTATTTCCAGCGGCACGGCGACCGCAGCGCCGAGCTGGCGATGATCGCCGCCAAGAACCACGAGAACGGGGTGCGGAACCCCTTCGCCCACATGCGCAAGGACTTCGGCTTCGACTTCTGCAACACCGTGTCGGACAAGAACCCGCTGGTCGCCGGTCCCCTGCGCCGCACCGACTGTTCGCTGGTCTCCGACGGCGCGGCGGCGCTGGTCGTCGCCGACGCCGAGACGGCGGCGGGCCTCGCCCGCACGGTCGCCATCCGCGCCCGCGTCCAGGCGAACGACTTCCTGCCCCTGTCGCGTCGCGACCCGATCGCCTTCGACGGCGCCCATCGCGCCTGGAAGGTGGGGCTCGCGACGGCGGGTCTGACGATCGACGATCTCGATCTGGTCGAGACCCACGACTGTTTCACCGTCGCCGAGATGATCGAATACGAGGCGATGGGGCTCGCCGCCCCCGGCGAGGGCTGGAAGGTGGCGCGCGAGGGGGCGACGCGGCGCGGCGGCCGGCTGCCGGTCAATCTCTCCGGCGGCCTCAAATCGCGCGGTCATCCGATCGGCGCCACCGGCGTGTCGCAGCACGTCATGGCGGCGATGCAGCTCGCCGGCGAGGCGGGCGACATGCAGCTCGACGGGGCGAGCCTCGCCGGCGTCTTCAACATGGGCGGCGCGGCGGTCGCCAGCTACGTCTCGATCCTGGAGCGGACGCGATGAGCGAGGCCGTTCCGCTCGGCGGCGTCGCGCGCGTGTCGCGACGGGTGATGAACCTCGCCCATTTCCTCACCCAGACGGCCCGGCGGCTGCCCGATCACACCGCCTTCGTGCGTGGCGAAGAGCGCTGGACCTGGGCCGAGATCGCCTCCGGGTCGGAAGCGCTGGCGGCGGCGCTGGCGAGCCGCGGCACCGTCAAGGGCGACCGCGTGCTCGTCCACTCCAAGAACACCGTGCAGATGATCCTGTCGATGTTCGCCTGCTTCCGCCTCGGCGCGGTGTGGGTGCCGACCAACTTCCGCCTGATGCCGAAGGAGGTGGCGGCGCTGGCGACGGCGTCGGGAGCCCGCGCCTTTCTCTGCCACGGCGACTTCCCCGATCACGCCGCGGCGACGACGGCCGAGGCCGCGACGATCGAGTTCGTCTGGCGCTTCGACGAGATGGCGCGCGACAGCGCCTTCGGCGAGGCCGACGTCGGCGAACGCATCGCCGCCCATCACGGGGTGCGGATCGCCGAAGCCGCGGTCGAGTACGACGATCCCTGTTGGTTCTTCTTCACCTCCGGCACCACCGGTCGGTCGAAGGCGGCGGTGCTGACCCACGGCCAGATGGCCTTCGTCGTCACCAACCACCTCGCCGACCTGCTGCCGGGCACGACCGAGGCCGACGCCTCGCTGGTGGTGGCGCCGCTCAGCCACGGCGCGGGTGTGCATTTCCTGAACATCATGGCGCGCGGCGCGCCGACGGTGCTGATGCCCTCGGAGAAGTTCGACGTCGCCGAGGCGTGGCGGCTGATCGAGACCCATCGGGTGACCAACCTCTTCACCGTGCCGACCATCCTCAAGCTGATGGTCGAGCATCCCTCGGTTTCCGAGCACGATCACTCGAGCCTGCGCCACGTCATCTATGCCGGCGCGCCGATGTACCGCGAGGACCAGAAGCGGGCGCTCGCCACGCTCGGGCCGGTGCTGGTGCAGTATTTCGGCCTCGGCGAGGTGACCGGCGCCATCACGGTGTTGCCGACCGGCGCCCATACGATCGAGGATGGACCGGGGGCGCGCGTCGGCACCTGCGGCTATCCGAGGACCGCCATGCAGGTCACGATCCGCGACGCGGAGGGGCGCGAGCTCGGCCCCCAAGAGACCGGCGAGATCTGCGTCATCGGTCCGGCCGTCTTCGCCGGCTACTACGACGACCCCCAGGCCAATGCGAAGGCCTTTCACGACGGCTGGTTCCGCACCGGCGACCTCGGCCACGTCGACGACCAGGGCTTCGTCTACATCACCGGCCGCGCCTCGGACATGTACATCTCCGGCGGCTCCAACATCTATCCGCGCGAGATCGAGGAGAAGATCCTCACCTTCCCCGAGATCGCCGAGGTCGCCGTGCTCGGCGTGCCGGATCCGCTGTGGGGCGAGGTCGGCGTCGCCGTCTGCGTGCCGCGCGAGGGGGCGGTGATCGACGAGGGACGGCTCGCCGCGGCGCTCGCCGCCGAGATCCCGCGTTACAAGATGCCGCGCCGCTTCGTCTTCTGGGAGGCACTGCCGCGCTCCGGTTACGGCAAGGTGCCGAAACGCATGGTGCGCGACGAACTCGAGGCGCGCGGCGTCCTCGCCGAGATGGCCGCCGAGCGGGACAAGGGGGCGTCGTGACCGACACGCGTCGAGACGGCGGGGCGAGCACCGGGGTCCCCCGGCCGCCCCACATCCGCCAGCCGGGCCCGGCGCCGGCCGAGCGGCTGGTGGCGGTGCCCTGCCGGGGGCGGCGGTTCGAGGTGCGGCTGCGAGCGGATGAACCGCTTCTCGCCGGGATCACACGATGCTTCGCTGGCGAAGGATTCGACTCCGGCACGGTGAAGCTCGACGGGCTGGCGCTCGCGCCCTTCGCCTATTGCATGCCGGCGCTCGCCCGCGACGACCGTCATGCCGCCTTCTATTCGGAGACGTTCCGCCCGGCGGGGATCACGCGCTTCCTCGAAGGCGCGATGACGGTCGGGCAGCGCGACGGGGCGACGGCTTTCCACGCCCACGGGCTGTGGCGCGAGGCGGACGGCGCCGCGCACGGCGGCCACGTGCTGGCCGACGGCAGCGTCGTCGCCGAGGACGTGAGCCTGCAGGCCTACGGCATCGACGGCGCGGCCTTCCGGGTCGACGCCGATGCCGAGACTAGGTTCTCGGTCTTCGGTCCGGTGGCGACGGAAAGCGCCTCTCGGGACGGCGCTGTGGAGCGCGCCCATGCGCTGCGGCTGCGGCCGAACCAGGATTTCGCCGGGACGCTCGAGGGCTATTGCCGTGACCACGGCATCACCCGGGCGCGGATCGAAGGCGGCGTCGGCTCGACCATCGGCGCGACTTTCGAGAGCGGCGCCGAGATCGCCGCCTTCGCTACCGAGGTCCACCTGTCAGCCGGCCGGATCGTTCCCGATGGAGACGGTTCGCCCCGTGCCGAACTCGACGGCGGCCTCGTCGATTTCACCGGGGCGCTCGCCGGCGGGCGCTTCGCCCGCGGAGTCAATCCGGTGCTGATGACCTTCGAACTGGTGCTGGTGGACGAAACGGGCGCCTGAGGGTCGCGTCGTCCCGCCCGACCGCCGTCGACGCCGCCGCGGCGGCGGAATACAAATCGAATCGATGGGGCGCGCGGGTGATTCGCGAGGAATGGCGGGCTCCGGGCGGGGGCTCGTCGGCATGCGGCGTGTGGTGATCCACTGGGGCATCTCCAGTTTCTTCGGCTGGGGCGTCTACGGTCTCAATCTGGCGCTCCACTGGGCGCGCGACGCCGACATCGAAGCCTTCGGTTCGTTCCCGATCCAGGAGAGCCAGATCGCCGTCGACAAGTTGCGCCGGCTCGCTCTCGACGGCTTCGTCACCCGGTCGCGCTGGCTCGCCGATCAACTGGCGACACGCGCCGGCAAATCGCTCGATCTCGACGGGCCGCTGCTCGCCGCTCTCGGCAACGACTTCCGCGTCAGTCCCGGCGCGCACGGCGTGCCGCTGAGGGGCAGGCCGACGGTCGGCGTCGTCTTCTTCGAGACGCCGCAGCTCGACGCCGAGACGGTGGAGCGCGCCCGCGCCTTCCCGCTGATCGTCTGCGGCTCGACCTGGAACGAGAAAGTTCTGCGCGAATACGGGCTGACCAACGTCACCACCGTCATCCAGGGCATCGACCAGAGCCTGTTCCACCCGGCGCCGAAGCTCGGCACCATGGGCGACCGTTTCCTGGTGTTCTCCGGCGGCAAGCTCGAGCTGCGCAAGGGGCAGGACCTGGTGGTCGCCGCCTTCGCCCGCTTCGCCAAACGCCACCCGGAAGCGATGCTGGTCACCGCCTGGCACAGCCCCTGGGTCCAGTTCGCCCGCACCCTCGACCAGTCGGGCAAGGCGGCGCCGGTCCCCTACGACGCCGCCGGCAAGGCGGTCGACAACGCCGCCTGGGCGCGCGCCAACGGCATCCCCGACCATCAGTTCCTCGATCTCGGCGCGGTCGCCAACGCCTTCATGCCGCCGATCCTGCGCGAGATGGACGTGGCGCTCTTCCCCAACCGCTCGGAGGGCGGCACCAACCTCGTCGCCATGGAATGCATGGCCTGCGGCGTGCCGACCATCCTCTCCGCCAACACCGGCCACATGGACCTCGTCGGCGACGATCGCTGCTATCCGTTGGCGCACCAGAGCCCGATGGGCGGCGCCGGAGCGGCGGTCGGCGGCACCGCCGGCTGGGGCGAGAGCGACGTCGACGAGATCGTCGAGACGCTGGAGCGGGTTCATGCCGATCGCGCCGAGGCCCGCCGTCGCGGCGCGGCCGGCGCCGACTTCCTCTCGACGCTCACCTGGGGCGACACCGCCCGCGGGATGAAGCGCATCGTCATGGATCTCGACTGACGGAGACGCCGATGTCCAAGCCCGCATCGAAGAAGGCGAAGCCCGCCCCGGCTACCCCCACGGCCGATCCGTTGGCGAAATACGCCCGGCTCGAAGCCTTCTGCAAGAAGCTGTGGAGCGACGTCTATCCCGAGACGCCGACCAATCTCCACGCCGACATCACCGCCCGGGTGTGGGCGCGGGTGAAGGAGACGTGGCCGATGGCGAAGGGCGCGAAGGTGCTCGACATCGGCTGCGGTCAGGGCGTGGCGCTGAAGCACTTCGCCGCCGACGGGCTCGACGCCATCGGCATCGCCATCGGCGAGGACGTGAACATCTGCCGGGCGCAGGGGTTCGACGCGGTCGAGATGGATCTGACCTTCCTCGAGTTCCCCGACGAGAGCTTCGATCTCGTCTGGTGCCGGCACGTGCTCGAACATTCGATCATGCCGTTCTTCACGCTCGCCGAGATCTTCCGGGTGCTGAAGCCGGGCGGAGTGGTCTACATCGAGGTGCCCTGCCCCGACACGGTCGCCGGGCACGAGCTCAACAAGAACCACTATTCGGTCTTCGGCCTGAGGATGCTGCGCGACCTGATCGAGCGCTCAGGCTTCACCGACATCAGCCATTTCGACATCGGCTTCCAACTGAAGATGGGCCCCGACAAATATTGGGGCTTCATCCAGCGCAAGCCGGCGCGGGGCTGAGGCGGCTCAGCCCCGCGCCAGCGCCGCCGCGGCCGAGGCGATCGGGCCGGCGTAGTCGCCGGCGACCGTCTGACGATGCAGGCACACCGTCGGATACCACGGCGTGTCGGTCCGCTCTTCCAACCAACGCCAGTCGGGCACACGCTTCAGCAGCACCTCGGTCGGGCGGCCGAGGGCGGCGGCGAGGTGGGCGAGCGCGGTGTCGATGGTCACCACCCGGTCGCAGGCCATGAAGACGGCGGCGGTGTCGAGGAAGGCGTCGCGGCCGGCGTCGAAGTCGGGGCCGGGGTGTTCGATCATCAGATCGCCGGTGTCGGCGACCCGCCAGCCGCTCGCCACGTCGGCGACCTCCAACTCGTCGCGCGCCAGTTTCTGCACCGCCATCAGCCGCCGCCGCGGGGCGGCGAGCGGCGCCAGACGGTCGGCACGATCGAGGCTACGGCCGCGATCGGCCGGCGACGCCGGATTGCCGCGCCACGCCACCGCCACCACCTCTTCGGCTCCGCCGAGGCGCAGGCGCTCGGACCACGTCGCCACCCGCTGCGGATCGGCGGTGAGCGAGGCGGCCGGCGCGGGAACCGAGCCCGGGGTGAGGCCGAGGCGGTGGGGCAGGCCCATCAGCGGCGTCTGACAGGCGAAGGCGGCGGGATCGACCCGGTCGGTCACCTCGTCGGCGCCGGCGATGCCGGTGAGGAGGCGAACCAGCACGGTCGGCGCTTCCAGCGTGATGCGGGCGCCGAGAGAGGCGGCGAGCGGCAAGAGCCGTGCGAACTGCAACGTGTCGCCGAGGCCCTGCTCGGCATGGACCAGCAACCGACGTCCGTCGAGCGGCCGGCCGTCCCAGTCGGGGATGTCGCCGTGGCGGGCCGGCGAGGCGAAGTCCTCGGTCCGCCAGCGCCATTCGTAGTCGCGGAAACCGGCGACCCAGTCGCCGGCGCGCAGCAGGGCGAGGGCGAGGTTGTAGCGGCCTTCGGCGAGATCGGGGTGGCGGCGCACCACTTCGCGCAATTCGGCGATCCCGTCATCGGCGCGGCCGAGTTCGCCGAGGAGGTTGCCGAGGTTGAGACGCGCCATGCGATGATCGGGGTCGATGGCGAGCGCCGCGCGATAAGCGGCCTCGGCGTCGGTCGTGTCGGCGAGTCGGCCGAGGGCGACGCCGAGATTGGCGGCGGCATCGGCGTGACCGGGGGCGAGCATCAGGGCGGCGCGGAAGGCGTCCGCCGCCGCTTCGGGATCGCCGATGGCGGAAAGGGCGTTGCCGAGGTTGTAGCGGATGTCGGCGCGGGCCGGTGCGGCGGCGGCGGCGCGGCGGGCGAGCGCGACGGCGGCCGCGCCGTCGCCCTTGGCGCGCGTGGCGGAGGCGGCGAGGTTGAGGGCGTCGGGATGATCGGGGCGGACGGCGAGGACGCGGGCGTAGCCGACGAGCGCCTCGGTGAGACGGCCGGCGCGATGGTCGCGATAGGCCTCGGCGAGGACGGCGGCGATCTCGGCCTCGGTCATGACCGGCTCGCTCGGCGGCGCGGGGCGCCCGATGAGGCGCCCCGGTCGCGCAACTCGACGAGGCGCGCGGCGACGGCGGCGGCGGGACCGGACCAATCACCGGTCGTCGTCTGGCGGAAGAGCTCGAGGGACGGATACCACGGGCTGTCGGTGCGCGCCTCGAGCCAGCGCCAGTCGGCGGCCTTCTTGAGGAGCAGCAGCGTCGGCCGGCCGAGGGCGCCCGCGAGATGCGCGGCGGCGGTGTCGGAGGTGACGATCACGTCGAGGACCGTCATCGCCGCGGCGGTGTCGAGGAAGCCCTCCGGGCCGGCGTCGAACGCGTCGCCCGGCCGCTCGATGCGCTCGGCGAAGGGGCTCGTCGCCATTTGGTCGAGCCCGTGCTCCTTCTGCAGTGCCAGGATGCGCACGCCATCGAGCGCGAGGACGGGCGCGAGAGCGGCGAGCGACGGCGACCGGCCCTTGTCGGCGCGGGCCGACGGGTTGCCCTGCCAGATCAGGCCGACGCGCAGCCGTCCGTCGCCGGCGAGGCGGGCGCGCCACGCCTCGAGGCGCGACGGGTCGGCGGCGAGATAGGGGACCGTGCCGGGCAGATCCGCCTGATCGAGGCCGAGGACGCGCGGCAGATCGAGCATCGGCAGCTGCAGGTCGTGGACGGGAAGCGCCGCGCCGGCTTCGACGAGGTCGATCCGCGTGCCTTCGGGCAGGATCAGGCGCGACAGCAGGCCGTGCAGCACGCGGCGCGCCTCGACCACGACGCGGCCGCCGCGGGTGGCGACGAGGGCGAGGAAGCGGGCGAACTGGATCTGGTCGCCGAGGCCCTGTTCGCCGTGGACGAGCACGGCGCGGCCGGCGAGATCGGCGCCGTCCCATTCGGGGGCGTCGTGGCCGTGCGGCTTCATCTCGGCGCTCTTCCAACGCCAGCGATAGGCGGTGAGCCCGTCGGCGAGGCGGCCGGCCTGGAGCAGCGCGTGGGCGCGATCGAGATGGACCTCGGCGTCGTCGGGGGCGAGGGCCGCGGCGCGCTCCAGCACGTCCACCGCGTCGGCCGCCCGACCGACGTCGCGCAGGGCGTTGCCGAGGCCGCGCAGGAGTTTGGGCGAGGCGGGGTCGAGAGCGAGGCCGCGCTCGAAGGCGGCGATCGCCTCGGCCGGGCGGTCGAGATCGCGCCGCACGTTGCCGAGGCCGATGGCCGCCTCGACCGACGGGGCCTTCGCCATCACCGCGGCGAGAAGGGCCTCCGCCGACTGCGGCCGGCCGAGATGGCGCAGCACCACGGCGCGGTTGGTGTCGAGCTCCGGCGTGTCGAGGCCGGCGCGGCGGGCGCGTTCGAAGAAGAGGTGGGCGCGCGGGTAGCGTCCGTCCTGGAGGGCGAGTACGCCGGTCATGTGCAGCGTTTCCGCGTGGGTGCCGTCGCGCACCAGCACTTCGGCATAGGCGCGGCGGGCCTCGGCGCGACGACCGGCGACATGGGCGGCGAGCCCGGCGCGGAAGAGCGCCTCGGCCGGCGGATCGGCGACCGGGGCGGCCGGGGGCACGGTGCGGTCGAAGAGGCGGGAACGGTCGCCGGCGACGAGGCGGGCGACTTCGCCCGCGAGGCGTTCCACCACCGGCGCCCAACGGTCCTCGCCGGGGCGCAGGCCGCGGGCCTGCCGGAACAGGCGGGCGGTCGGATACCACGGGCTGTCGCCGCGATCCTCGCCGAGCCAGCGCCATTCGGGCAGCGCCTTGAGCAGGATCCACACCGGTCGACCGAGGGCGCCGGCGAGATGGGCGGCGGCGGTGTCGGTGGAGATGACGAGATCGAGGTTGGCCATCACCGCGGCGGTGTCGACGAAGGCGTCGGGGCCGCCGTCGAACTCGTCGCCCAGGGTCTCGACGGTCATGTCGGGCGCCACCGCCTCGACCTGCTCGCTGCCCGGCCCCTTCTGCAGGGCGATCAGACGGACGCCGGGGATGCGCGCCAGCGGCGCCAGGGCGGCGAGGGCGACGGAGCGGCCGCGGTCGACCATCGGGTCGGGATTGCCCTGCCAGACGAGGCCGATGCGGAAGCCGTCGCGGCGCGAGAGATGCCGCGCCCAGCGGGTCACCCGGTCGGGCTCGGCGGCGAGATAGGGCACGTCGCCGGGGATGGTCTCGACCCGGGTTCCGGTGAGGAGCGGCAGGCTCATCATCTGGGCGACGGCGTCGACCGCCGGCAGGCTCTCGCCTTCCGAGACGACCCCGTCGACGCCCGCAGCGGTCGAAAGCAGCACCTTCAGCCGCTTGCGGCAACCGACGTGGACCGACACCGCGCCGCGCGCCTTCAGTACGGCAGCGTAGCGGACGAACTGCAACGCGTCGCCGAAACCCTGTTCGGCGAGGATCAGCAGCCGCTTGCCGGCCGGATCGCCGCCCGTCCAGGGCGGCAGCTTGGTCGGGCGGCCATCGAGGCCGAGACGGGCGCTCTTCAGGCGGAACTCGTAGTCCGGCAGGCCGGCGGCGTAATCGCCTTCGGCGAGCAGGGTCATGCCGTGGGCCATGCGGGCATCGGCGTGATCGGGGCGGAGCGCGATGGCGCGGGCGAAGCCGGCGCGCGCCTCCTCGGGGCGCTCGCGCTCGCCGGCGGCGATGCCGAGGTTCGACCAGGCGTCGGCATGGTTCGGGTCGGCGGCGACGGCGGCGCGGGCGAACCACAGGGCGAGGCCGGTCTCGCCGTGGTTGCGTTCGTGGACGCCGAGGTTGGAGAGCGCGTCGGCCTCGTCGGGGGCGAGCGCCACCGCATCCTCCCAGGCACGGGCGGCGCCGTCGGCATCGCCGGCCTCGGAGAGGATGCGCCCGAGCGAGACGCGGTGACGCGCCTCGTTCGGTGCGGCGGCGACGGCACGACGGCCGACCTCGGTCGCGAGGTCGAACAGACCGGCGGCGCGCAGGGCTTCGGCGGCGACCGCGAGGACGCCGGCGTCGGCGGGAAACCGGGCGGCCATCGCCTCGGCGCGGCGGGCCGCCTCTTCGGTGCGACCGCGGCCGAGGTCGACGTTGATGCGGTTGAGGCCGGCGGCGCGGTGGCCCGGCGCGAGCATCAGGGCGCGGTCGAGGGCGACGGCCGCATCGTCGAGGGCGCCGCGGCGCTTGGCGACGACGGCGAGATTGGCGAGGAGGTCGGGGTCGCCGCCGTCGAGGGCGACCGAATGCGCGGCGAAGGTCGAGGCCGATGCCAGCGCCTCGGGATCGGCGGGCGCCACGGCCATTCCCGCCATCGCGAGGTAGTTGAGGAGGCGGGCGTCGCGCGGCCGTGCCGGTGCGGCGCGGGTGAACCGAGCGACCGCCTCGGCCGGGGCGCCGCGGCCATAGGCGGCGACGCCCTCGTCGAACAACGCCGCGGCCTCGCTGCCGTCCGGACCGGAGCCGGCGAAGAGGCGGACCAACCGCTCGAGGTCGCGCGCCACCTCCCGCATCGGGTCGGACCAGTCGCGATCGCGGCGCTGGCGGAAGATGCGCATCGACGGGTACCAGGGCGAGAGCGAGCCCGAAAGCCCCCAGCGCCATTCCGGCACGCGCTTGAGGACGAGCCAGACCGGCCGACCGAGGGCGGCGGCGACATGGGCCATGGCGGTGTCGGAGGTGATCACCAGATCGAGCGAGGCGATCACCGCGGCGCTGTCGAGGAAGGCGCCACCCGAGGCGTCGAAGTCGTCGCCGAGATCGGTGAGCGTCATGCCGTCGGGCGGCGTCTGCTCGCGGCCGAAGCCCTTCTGCAGCGAGACGAAGCGGACGCCCGCGACCGCGGCGAGGGGGGCGAAGGCGGCGAGCGGGATCGACCGGCCCTTCTCGACCGGCGCCTTGGGATTGCCCTGCCAGGTGAGGCCGACGCGGAAGGCCCCTCCCGCGAGCGCCGGATGGGCGCGCCAACGCGCCACCCGCTCGGGCTCGGCGACGAGCCAGGGGGCGGAAGCGGGCACCGTGTCGCGCCGCAGGCCGAGGATGCCGGCGAGCGACACCAAGGGCGTCCAGGCGACATGCGGCGGGACCGGCGCGCCCTCGGGGATCACGGTGACGCGTCCGTCCGATCCGGCGAAGATCGGCGAGGTGGCGAGGAGCGCGTGGAGCGCCGGTTGGCAGACCAGGACCACCCGACCGACGCGGTCGGCGATCTCGGGGATCAGGCGGACGAAATGCAGCGTATCGCCGAGACCCTGTTCATGGTGGACGACGAGGGTGCCGCCGGGTAGCGGCGCGCCGTCCCACTTGGGGGCGTCGACCGCCGGCGGCCGGGCGAAGGGACGGGTCGCCTCCAGCCGGTATTCGTAGCGTGGCCAGGCCTCCGCCCACTCGCCGGCTAGGAGACGGGCGCAGCCGATGTTGTAGCCGAGCTCGGCCCAGTCTTCGGGTGCGACGTCGAAGCCGCGCCACACCTCCAGCGCCGCGGCGACGTCGCCCTGCGCGCGCAGCGCCACGCCGAGATTGAGGCGGGCGCCGCGATGGCCGGGCTCCAGTGACAGGGCCCGGCGATAGGCGGCGGCGGCCTCGGCGTCGCGCATCTGCGCCTGGAGGGCGACGCCGAGATTGTAATGGGCGTCGACGTGATCCGGATCGACGCGCGCGGCGCGGCGGAAATACGTCTCGGCGGCGGTCTCGTCCTCGGCGAGGAGGCGCAGATGGCCGGCCTGCGAGAGGACGATCGGGTCTTCGGGCGGGCGGGCGAGCGCTTCGGCGACCACCTCGGCCGCCTCGTCGAGGCGACGGGCCTCGATCAGCGCCCGCACCAGATTGGTGCGCACCCCGGGCTTGTCGGGAGCGAGCGCCACGGCGCGGCGGCCGGCGTCGATCGCCTCGTCGAGGCGGGCGAGGGCGACGAGCGGCAGGACGATGTTCTGCCAACCGGGGGCGAAATCGGGTCGAGCGGCGAGGACTTCGCGGATCGTCGCGACCGCGGTCTCGTCGTCGCCGCGCTGATGGAGAACGACGCCGAGGAGGTGACGGACCTCGAGATCTCCCGGATCCACGTCGAGAAGGCGGCGCCAGATCGTTTCGGCCGCCGCGAAGTCGCCCGCCGTCTGGAGGCGTCGTCCCTCGGCGAGAGCGTCATCGCGGGCAGAACCGGCAGCCATCGTGTCGCGTACACTCCCGCAAGCAGCGGCGCCCCGGCCGATCGGATCAGTAGGGCTTGTAGGATTTCTCCTCGAGGATCGCCGATCCGAGGGCGAGATTGATCTCGCGCTTCAGCTCCGCCCGCCGATCGTTGGTGCGGTAGACCGACCGCGCCAGTTCGACGAACTTCGCGCCGAAATCGCCGTCGCGCTCGCAGTCGCGGATGTCGTCCTCGATCTGCCACAGGGTCTCGTTGACGCCCTTGAGGGCGGCGTGGAGGCGCGCCACTTCCGGGTCGCGCTCGACGTCGCCGAGACGCTCGCGCAGCAGGCGCAGTTCGGTCGAGACATTGGCGAGTTTCGCCGGGTCGGCGATGCGCTCCGACTTGATCTCCAGAATGGTGATCTTGTCGACGAGTTCGCCCCAGGCGACCGGCACTTCGATCATGATCTTCCGACCCCGTCACAGACGCCCAAATCGGCATCGGACCGGTCGATCGAACCGAAAACGGGGCGCCGCCTGCGCGGTGCCCCGTCCGGTCCGGTCGTCGAGACCGATTCGCAGTGCCGCTCGCCGGACGATGCCAGAAAGTCGCTCGGACTGTCCAGCATCGCGCCCGGTGGGCGTCAGCTCCAGGTGAAGTCGCCGGCGGTGAGGTCGCCCGCGGTCTTGCCGGTGAGCTTGATCTCCATGTCGGCGGCGCCGTCGCCGTCGACGTCGACCTGCAACGTCTCCGTCCCGTCGTCGAAGCGCGCCTGGCTGTGGCCGGTGTTGGTCAGCGCCCCGCTCCCCAGGTAGGAGAAGCTGCCGCCGGTCAACAGACCCTGGAACACCAACTTGTCGGTGCCCGCGACGAAGTCGAGGATGACGTCGCCGGAGCCGGTCGCCGACTGGTTGGCCGCGGTGAAGACGAACTGGTCCGCACCGGCACCGCCGGTGATCGTGTCGGAGCCGGTGCCGCCGGTGAAGGCGTCCGCCCCGCCGCCGAGGGAGACGGTCGCTCCCGAGCTGCCGGTGAGGACGATCACGTCGGCACCGCTGCCGCCGACGACGGTCTCGACGTTGGCGATCGTCGCGGTCGTCCCCGAGCCGAGCGTCAGCGTGTCGTTGCCGCCGGCCAGATCGATCGAGCCGGTGAAGGACCCGCTGATCGTCACCACGTCGGCCGCCGCACCACCGGTGATGGTCTCGGCATTGGCCACGGTGACCGTGGCGCCGGCGGCGTCGAAGGTCAGCATGTCGTTGCCGGCCCCGAGGTCGACGGTGGCGCCGGTGACGGCCGCGCCGAAGGTCACCTCGTCGTCGGCGGAGCCGCCGATGAGGGTTTCGACGTCGGACACGGTGACCGTGTTGGCGAAGGCGCCGAGGGTCAGCTTGTCGAGGCCGGTGCCGAGATCGATCGTCGCTCCGGTCGCCTGGGCACCGAGGGTGACGATGTCGTTGGTCGAACCGCCGATGATGGTCTCGGCGTCGGACACCGTGACGGTGTTGATCCAGTCGCCGAGGGTCAGGCTGTCGTCGCCGCCGCCGAGGTCGAAGAGACCACGGAGCAACTGCGCCCCGACCACCACGATGTCGTCGGCCGAACCGCCGGTCAGCGTCTCGACGTTCGACACCGTGACGGTGTTGGCGAAGTCGGCGAGCGTCAGTGCATCGAAGCCGCCGGCGAGATCGATCACCGAACCCGTCGCCTGGGCGGCGAAGGTGACGATGTCGGAGGAGGCCCCGCCGGTCAGGTTCTCGACGCCGGAGACGGTCAAGGTGTTGATGTAGGCCGCCAGCGTCAGGGTATCGGCACCGCCGGCCAGATCGATCTCCGCGCCGGTGACCTGGACCGCGAAGGTGACGGCGTCCGCCGCCGCCGAGCCGGTGACGGTCTCGACGTTGGACAGCGTGACCGTGGCACCGGCCGCGGCGAAGGTCAGGGTGTCGTCGCCGGCACCGAGGTCGACGGTCGCCCCGGTGATGGCTCCGCCGAAGATCACCTCGTCGTCGGTGGCCCCGCCGATGATGGTCTCGACGTTCGACACCGTGACCGTGTTGACGAAGGCGCCGAGGGTCAGCTTGTCGCGGCCGGCTCCGAGGTCGATCTCCGAACCGGTCGACTGGGCACCCAGGGTGACGATGTCGTTGGTCGAACCGCCGGTGATGGTCTCGGCATCGGAGACCGTCAGGGTGTTGATCCAGTTGCCCAACGTCAGGGTGTCGTCGCCGGCACCGAGGTCGAAGACGCCGCGCTGCTGCTGCGCCCCGAGCACCACTTCGTCGTTGGTCGAGCCACCGGTCAGGGTCTCGACGTTCGACACGGTGACCGTGTTGATGAAGGCGCCGAGGGTGAGGGTGTCGCTACCGCCGGCGAGATCGATCACCGCGCCGGTCGCCTGGGCGCCGAGGGTGACGGTGTCGGAGGAGGCGCCGCCGGTGATCGTCTCGACGTTCGACACCGTGACGGTGTTGACGTGCGCGCCGAGCACCAGGATGTCGTCGCCGGCGTCGAGGTCGACCGTCGTGCCCGTCGCCTGACCGGCGAGGGTGACGACGTCGTCGCCGGCATCGCCGGTGACGGTCTCGACGTTGGAGACGGTGGCCGTGGCGCCCGCCGCGGCGAGCGTCAGAGTGTCGTCGCCGGCACCGAGGTCGATCGCTCCGCCGGTGATGGCCGCACCGAAGACCACTTCGTCGTCGTCGGAACCACCGATGATGGTCTCGACGTTCGACACCGTGACGGTGTTGACGAAGGCGCCGAGGGTCAGCGTGTCGAGGCCGGCCCCGAGGTCGATCGTCGCACCGGTCGCCTGGGCGCCGAGCGTGACACTGTCGTTGGTCGAGCCGCCGGTCAGCGTCTCGACGTTCGACACCGTGACGGTGTTGATGAAGTTGCCCAGCGTCAGCGTGTCGTCGCCGGCACCGAGATCGAAGACGCCGCGCTGCAGCTGCGCCCCGACCACCACTTCGTCGTTGGTCGTACCACCGGTCACGGTCTCGACGTTCGACACGGTGACCGTGTTGATGAAATCGCCGAGGGTGAGGGTGTCGTAACCACCGCCGAGGTCGATCGTCATGCCCGTCGACTGAGCGCCGAGGGTGATCGTGTCGGTGGAGGCTCCACCGGTGATCGTCTCGACGTTCGAGGCGGTGACGGTGTTGAGGTGGTTGCCGAGCAGGAGGATGTCGTCGCCGGCGTCGAGGTCGACGACGATGCCGGTCGCCTGGCCGGAGATGGTGACGGTGTCGTCGCCGGCGTCGCCGGTGACGGTCTCGATGTTTGCCACGGTGACCGTGGCGCCGGCCGCGGCGAGGATCAGGGTGTCGTCGCCGGCCCCGAGATCGACGGTCGCACCGGTGACGGCGGCGCCGAAGGTGACTTCGTCGTCGGTCGAGCCGCCGGTGATGGTCTCGACGTTCGACGCCGTGACGGTGTTGACGAAGGCGCCGAGGACCAGCCGGTCGAGACCGGCGCCGAGATCGACGGTGATGCCCGTCGCCTGGGCCCCGAAGGTGACGTTGTCGTTGGTCGAACCGCCGGTGACGGTTTCGACGTTCGACACGGTGACCGTGTTGACGAAGGCGCCCAGCGTCAGCGTGTCGTCGCCGGCGCCGAGGTCGATCGCCCCACCGGTGACGGCGGAGGCGAAGATCACCTCGTCGTTGGTCGAGCCACCGGTGACGGTCTCGACGTTCGACACGGTGACCGTGTTGACGAAGGCGCCGAGGGTGAGGTGGTCGTCGCCGCCGGCGAGATCGATCACCGCGCCGGTCGCCTGCGCACCGAGGGTGACGATGTCGGAGGAGGCGCCGCCGGTGATCGTCTCGACGTTCGAGGCGGTGACGGTGTTGTCGAAGGCGCCGAGCGCGAGGATGTCGTCGCCGCCCGCGAGATCGAGGATCACGCCGGTCGCCTGACCGCCGAGGGTGACGACGTCGTCGGCCGCCGAACCGGTGACGGTCTCGACGTTCGACACCGTGACCGTCGCGCCGGTGGCGTCGAAGGTCAGCGTGTCGTCGCCGTCGCCGAGGTCGATCGCTCCGCCGGTGACGGCCGCGCCGAAGATCACCTCGTCGTCGTTCGACCCGCCGGTGATGGTCTCGACGTTCGACACCGTGACGGTGTTGACGAAGGCGCCGAGCACCAGCGTGTCGTTGCCGGCTCCGAGATCGATCTCCGAACCCGTCGACTGGGCACCGAGGGTGACGGTGTCGTCGGTCGAGCCGCCGGTGACGGTTTCGACGTTCGATACGGTGAGCGTGTTGACGAAGGCACCCAGAGTCAGGGTGTCGGCGCCGGCGCCGAGATCGACCGACATGGCGGTGACCCGGGCCCCGAGGACCAATTCGTCGGCCGCGTTGCCGCCGACGACGGTCTCGACGTTCGACACCGTGACGGTGTTGGCGAAGTCGCCGAGCACCAGCTTGTCGGAACCGCCGGCGAGGTCGACCGTCGTGCCCGTCGCCTGGGTGGCGAGGGTGACGGTGTCGGAGGACGCGCCGCCGGTGATCGTCTCGGCATTCGACACGGTGACCGTGTTGACGAAGGCCCCGAGCACCAGGGTGTCGTCGCCGCCGGCGAGGTCGAGGGTCGAGCCGGTCGCCTGACCGCCGAGGGTGACGACGTCGTCGGCCGCCGAGCCGGTGAGGATCTCGACGTTCGACACGGTGACCGTCGCGCCGGTGGCGTCGAAGACCAGGGTGTCGGCGCCGGTGCCGAGGTCGACGGTGGCGCCGGTCACGGCGGCGGCGAACACCACCTCGTCGGCGCCGCTGCCGCCGAGAATGGTCTCGACGTTGTCGACGGTGACGGTGTTGGTGAAGTCGCCGAGCACCAGCGTGTCGTTGCCGGCGGCCAGATCGATGATCGTGCCGGTCGACTGCGCACCGAGAGTGACGGTGTCGTTCGTGGACCCGCCGGTGATCGTTTCGACGTTCGACACGGTGACCGTGTTGACGAAGGCCCCGAGGGTGAGGACGTCGTCGCCGGCACCGAGGTCGATCGACGCGCCGGTCGACTGGGCGGTGAGCACCACCTCGTCGGCGGCGTTGCCGCCGGTGAGGGTCTCGACATGGGCGACCGAAACGGTGTTGGCGAAGGCGCCGAGCACCAGCTTGTCGGAGCCGCCGGCCAGATCGATGACCATCCCCGTCGCCTGGGTGGCGAGCGTGACGGTGTCGGAGGAGGCCCCGCCGGTGATCGTCTCGACGTTCGACGCCGTGACCGTGTTGGCGAAGGCGCCGAGAACCAGCGTGTCGTCGCCGTCATCGAGGTCGAGGATCACGCCGGTCGCCTGACCGCCGAGAGTGACGACGTCGTCGGCGGCCGAGCCGGTGATCGTCTCGACGTTCGACACCGTGACCGTCGCGCCGGTGGCGTCGAAGGTCAGCGTGTCGTCGCCGGCGCCGAGGTCGATCGCTCCGCCGGTGACGGCGCTCCCGAAGATCACCTCGTCGTCGTCCGAGCCGCCGACGATGGTCTCGACGTTCGACACCGTGACGGTGTTGACGAAGTTGCCGAGCACCAATCGGTCGTTGCCGGCGGCCAGATCGATCTCCGCGCCGGTCGCCTGGGCGGCGAAGACGACGGTGTCGTTCGTGGACCCGCCGGTGATCGTCTCGACGTTCGACACGGTGACCGTGTTGACGAAGGCGCCGAGCACCAGCGTGTCGAGGCCGGCCCCGAGGTCGAGCGTCGCTCCGGTCACCTGCGCGCCGAAGGCGACGGTGTCGTTGGTCGTGCCGCCGGTGATGGTCTCGACGTTCGACACGGTGATCGTGTTGATGAAGTCGCCGAGGGTGAGGCCATCGCCGCCGCCGGCGAGGTCGATCCGGCCTCCGGTCGCCTGGGCGCCGAGGGTGACGGTATCGGCCGAGGCGCCGCCGGTGATGGTCTCGACGTTCGACACGGTGATCGTGTTGACGAAGTCGCCGAGCACGAGGCGATCGTTGCCGCCCGCCAGATCGATCACCGTGGCGGTCGACTGAGCGGAGAAGGTGACGAGGTCGGCGGCGCCGCCGCCGGTGATCGTCTCGATGTTGGCGACCGTGACCGTCGCGCCGGTGGCGTCGATGATCAGGGTGTCGCCGCCGGCGCCGAGGTCGACGACGGTGTCCTCCACCTCGACGGCGAAGGTGACGGTGTCCTTGTCGGAGCCGCCGAGAATGGTCTCGACGTTCGACACCGTGACCGTGTTGACGAAGTCGCCGAGCACCAGCTCGTCGAGGCCGTCGGCGAGATCGACGGTCGCGCCGGTGACCTGGGCGGAGAACACCGCGGTGTCGTTGGTCGCACCACCGGTGAGGGTCTCGACCCCCGCGAGCGTGACGGTGTTGACGAAGTCGCCGAGCTTCAGCGTATCGGCCCCGCCGGCCAGATCGACGGTGGTGCCCGTCGCCTGGGTGGTGAGAGTCACGGTGTCGGCCGCAGCCGCGCCGGTGATCGTCTCGACGTGCGCGACGGTGACCGTGTTGGCGAAATTGCCGAGCACCAGCTTGTCGGCGCCGCCGGCCAGATCGATCTCGGTCCCGGTCGCCTGGGTGGCGAGGGTGACGATGTCGGAGGAGGCGCCGCCGGTGATCGTCTCGGCGTTGGAGACGGTCAGGGTGTTGACGATGTCGCCGAGGATCAGCCCGTCGGCGCCGCCGCCGAGGTCGATCGAGACGACCGAGGAGGCGAGCGTGACGAGATCGTCCGCGGCACCGCCGACGATGGTCTCGACGTGGCTCACGGTGACCGTGGCGCCGGCATCGTGGAACACCAGCTTGTCGCTGCCGCCGCCGAGATCGACGTTGGCGCCGGTCACGTCGGCCCCGAAGGTGACGATGTCGGAGGAGGCACCGCCGGTGATCGTCTCGACATTGAAGACGGTGACGGTGTTGGCGAAGTTGCGCAGCACCAGGGTGTCGAGGCCGGTGCCGAGATCGACGACGACGCCCTGCGCCCGGGTGGCGAGGGTGACGGTGTCGTTCGTCGTGCCGCCGAGCACCGTCTCGATGTTGGACAGGGTGACGGTGTTGACGAAGGCGCCGAGCCTGATCTGGTCGGTGCCGGTGCCGAGATCGATCGACTGACCGGTCGCCTGGGTGGCGAGGGTGAGGATGTCGGAGGAGGCGCCGCCGACGATGGTCTCGACGTTGGCGACGGTCAGGGTATTGTCGAAATCACCGAGGACGAGCTTGTCGGCGCCGCCGGCGAGGTCGATGTCGGCATCGGTGACCTGGCTGCCCAGGGTGACGATGTCGGAGGAGGCGCCGCCGGTCAGAACTTCGACGTTCGACACGGTGACGGTGTTGACGAAAGCGCCGAGAACCAGCGTGTCGTAGCCGTCGTCGAGATCGATGGTGATCCCGGTGGCGGCCGAGCCGAGGGTGACGATGTCGTTGGCCGCGCCGGCCGTGATGGTCTCGACGTTGGAGATGGTGACGGTGGCGCCGTCGTCGGAGAAGGTCAGGCTGTCGGCACCGCCGCCGAGATCGACGGTGGCCCCGGTGATCGCCGCACCGAAGACGACGGTGTCGGAGGACACGCCGCCGACCAGGGTTTCGACGCCGGACACGGTCACGGTGTTGACGTAGGCACCGAGCGTCAGCTTGTCCGAGCCGCCGCCGAGATCGACGATGGTGCCGGTCGCCTGATTGCCGAGCGTCACGGTGTCGGAGGACACGCCGCCGACGATGGTCTCGACACTCTGGACGGTCAGGGTGTTGACGAAGGCCCCGAGCACCAGCTTGTCGGCGCCGGTGGACAGATTGACCGTCGTGCCGGTGGCCTGGGTGGCGAGCACCACGGTGTCCGATCCGGCCGCGCCGATGATCGTCTCGGCGTTGGAGACGGTCACGGTGTTGTCGAAGGCGCCGAGCGTCAGCTTGTCGGAGCCGGCCCCGAGGTCGATGGTCATGTCGGTCGCCTGGGCGCCGAGCGTGACGGTGTCGGAGGAGGCACCGCCGGTCAGAACTTCGACGTTCGACACGGTGACGGTGTTGACGAAGTCGGCGAGCGTGACGACGTCGACGCCGCCGGCGAGGTCGATGCGCAGGCCGGCCGCGGCGGTCGACAGGGTGACCGAATCGTAGGCCGCACCGCCGGTGATGGTCTCGATGCCGGAGACCGTCACGGTGGCGCCGTCGTCGGAGAAGGTCAGCCCGTCGGCGCCGGCGCCGAGATCGATCACGGCACCGGTGACCGCCGTCGCCAACACCACGGTGTCGGAGGAGGCGCCGCCGACGATGGTCTCGATGTTCGAGACCGTCACGGTGTTGACGAAGGACCCGAGGGTCAGCGTGTCGAGGCCGGCGCCGAGGTCGACGGTCGCGCCGGTCGCCTGCGCACCGAAGGTCACGGTGTCGTCGGTCGAGCCGCCGTGGACGGTCTCGACGTTCGACACGGTGATCGTGTTGACGAAGGCGCCGAGGGTCAGCCTGTCGAGGCCGGCGCCGAGATCGACGAACGACCCGGTGGTCTGGGCCGACAGGGTCACGGTGTCGTCGGTCGAGCCGCCGACCAGGGTCTCGACGTCGGCGATCGTCACGGTGTTGACGAAGGCGCCGAGCACCAGCTTGTCGAGGCCGGCGCCGAGATCGACGGTCGAACCGGTCGCCTGCGCACCGAAGGTCACGGTGTCGTTGGTCGACCCGCCGGTGAGGGTCTCGACGTTCGAGATGGTCAGGGTGTTGAGGAACGCCCCGAGGGTCAGCGCATCGGCGCCGCCGGCGAGGTCGATGGAAGTGCCGTAGGCCTGGGTGGCGAGGGTCACCGCGTCGGTATCGGCACCGCCGGTGATGGTCTCGACATTGGACACGGTGACGGTCGCGCCGCCCGAACCGAGGGTCAGGTGATCGTTGCCGACGCCGAGATCGACGGTCGAGCCGGTGACGGCACCGGAGAAGGTGACGATGTCGGACGAGGCGCCGCCGGTGACGGTTTCGACGTTGGCGACGGTGATGGTGTTGACCTGGTTGCGCAGGGTCAACGCATCGGCGCCGCCGCCGAGGTCGACGGTGATGCCGGTGGCCTGCGCGCCGAGGGTGACGACGTCGGTGACCGCCGAACCGGTGACGGTCTCGACGTTGGAGACGGTGACGGTCGCGCCGCTCGCGGCGAAGACCAGCGTGTCGTCGCCGGCGCCGAGATCGACGGAGGCGCCGGTGATCGCCGCCCCGAAGACGACGGTGTCGTCGGTCGTACCACCGGTGACGGTCTCGACGTTCGAGACGGTGACGGTGTTGACGAAGGCGCCGAGCACCAGCCTGTCGAGGCCGGCGCCGAGATCGAGTGTCACGTCGGTCGCCTGGGCGCCGAGGACGACGGTGTCGTTGGTCGAACCGCCGGTGACGGTCTCGACGTTGGCGACCGTGACGGTGTTGACGAAGGCGCCGAGGATCACGGTGTCGGCACCGCCGGCGAGATCGATGGTGCCGGAGAGCGCCTGAGCGCCGAGGGTGACGACGTCGTCGGCCGCACCGCCGGTGACGGTTTCGACGTTGGAGACCGTCAGGGTGCCGCCGGCGGCGGCGAGGGTGACGGAGTCGTTGCCGGCGCCGAGGTCGATGACCGCGCCGGTGACGGCGGCGCCCAGCACCACGGTGTCGGAGGAGATCGCACCGATGACGGTCTCGACGTCGGAGACGGTCACGGTGTTGACGAAGGCGCCGAGCGTCAGCGTGTCGTCGCCGGCGCCGAGGTCGATCATCGAACCGGTGGCGCGGGCCGCGAGCGTCACGGTGTCGTCGGTCGAACCACCGGTGATGGTCTCGACATTGGAGACGGTGACGGTGTTGACGAAGGCGCCGAGCACCAGCTTGTCGAGGCCGGCGCCGAGGTCGACCACCGAGCCGGTCGCCTGGGCGGCCAGAGTGACGGTGTCGTCGGTCGAACCACCGACGACGGTCTCGGCGTTCGAGACCGTGACGGTGTTGACGAAGGCGCCGAGCGTCAGCTTGTCGAGACCGGTGCCGAGATCGATCACCGAGCCTGTCGCCTGGGCGGCGAGGACCACGGTGTCGTTGGTCGACCCACCGGTGAGCGTCTCGACGTTCGAGACGGTGACGGTGTTGACGAAGGCACCGAGGGTCAGCGCGTCGGCGCCGCCGCCGAGGTCGATCGAGGTGGCGATCGCCTGGGTGGCGAGCGTCACCACGTCGGTGCCGCCGGCGCCGGTGATGGTCTCGACGTTGGACACGGTGACGGTGGCCCCGGCCGCGCCGAGGATCAGGCGGTCGGCACCGCCGGCGAGGTCGACGGTCGCGCCGGTGACGGCGGAGCCGAAGGTGACCGTATCGGCGGAGGCGCCGCCGGTGACGGTCTCGACGTTCGACACGGTGACCGTGTTGACGAAGTTACCGAGCGTCAGCGCGTCGGCGCCGGCGCCGAGGTCGACGGTGAAGCCGGTCGCCTGGGAACCGAGGGTCAGCAGATCGGTGACGGTCGAGCCGGTGATCGTCTCGACATTGGCGACGGTGACGGTGGCGCCGGTCGCGGCGAAGACCAGGGTGTCGTTGCCGGCACCGAGATCGACCGTGGCGCCGGTGGCCGCGGCACCGAAGACGACGGTATCGTCGGTCGTGCCGCCGATGATGGTCTCGACGTTGGACACGGTGACGGTGTCGACGAAGTTGCCGAGCGTCAGCTTGTCGTTGCCGGCGCCGAGATCGATCACCGAACCGGTCGCCTGAGCGGCGAGGGTGACGGTGTCGTCGGTCGAACCGCCGGTCAGGGTCTCGACGTTCGACACCGTGACGGTGTTGACGAAGGCGCCGAGCACCAGCGTGTCGGATCCCGCACCGAGGTCGATGGTCGCGCCCGTCGCCTGGGCGGCGAGGGTGACGGCGTCGGTCGAGGTGCCGCCGGTGATGGTCTCGACGTTCGAGACCGTGACGGTGTTGACGAAGTCGCCGAGAACCAGGTGGTCGGCGCCGCCGCCGAGGTCGACGACGACACCGCCGGCCTGGGTGGCCAGCGTCACGGTGTCGGCCGAGGCCCCGCCGGTGACGGTCTCGACGTCGGAGACGGTGACGGTGTTGACGAAGGCCCCGAGCACCAGCGTGTCGGACCCGCCGGAAAGATCGATCGTCGTGCCGGTCGCCTGATCGCCGAGGGTCACCCGGTCGTCGACGGCGGACGCGGTGATGGTCTCGACGCCGGAGACGGTGACGGTGGCGCCGGCCGCGGCGAAGACGAGCGTGTCGGCGCCCGCGCCGAGATCGAAGGTGCCGCCGGTGACGGCGCCGGAGAGCACGACGGTGTCGTCGGTCGAACCGCCGGTGACGGTCTCGACGTCGGTGACGGTGACGGTGTTGACGAAGGCGCCGAGAACCAGGTGGTCGGCGCCGGCACCGAGATCGACGGTGGTGCCGGTCGCCTGGGTGGCCAGCGTCACGGTGTCGGCGAGGCCGCCGCCGACCAGGGTCTCGACATTGGAGACGGTCAGGGTGTTGGCGAAGCCGCCGAGCACCAGCTTGTCGGCGCCGCCGCCGAGATCGACGGTGGTGCCGCTCGCCCGAGTGGCCAGCGTCACGGTGTCGGAGGAGACGCCGCCGGTGATGGTCTCGACGTTCGAGGCGGTCACGGTGTTGACGAAGGCGCCCAGCGTCAGCGCGTCGGCGCCGCCGGCGAGATCGACGGTGGTGCCGGTCGCCTGCGAGACGAGGATCACGGTGTCGGCGGAGGCGCCGCCGGTGATGGTCTCGACGTTCGAGGCGGTCACGGTGCCGACGAAGGCACCGAGCACCAGATGGTCGGAACCGGAGCCGAGGTCGACGGACATCGGCGTGGTGCCGGCGGCGATGGTGACGAGGTCGTCGATCGCCGAACCGACCACGGTCTCGACGTTCGACAGAGTGACCGTCGCGCCGGTGTCGGCGAAGGTGACGGTGTCGCCACCGGCGCCGAGGTTCACCACGGCGCCGGTGACGGCGGTGCCGAAGACCACGGTGTCGTCGGTCGAGCCGCCGACGATCGTCTCGAAGTTCGAGACGGTGAGGGTGTTGACGAAGGCGCCGAGGGTCAGCGTGTCGAGGCCGGCCCCGAGGTCGATGGTCGCGCCCGTCGCCTGGGCGGCGAGAGTGACGGTGTCGTCGGTCGAGCCGCCGGTGATGGTCTCGACGTCGGAGACGGTGACGGTGTTGACGAAGGCTCCGAGGGTCAGCGTATCGGCGCCGCCGGCGAGGTCGATCGTCGCACCGGTCGCCTGGGTGGCGAGAACGAGCGTGTCGGCGGAGGCGCCGCCGGTGATCGTCTCGATGTTCGCCGCGGTGACGGTGTTGACGAAGGCGCCGAGGGTCAGCGCGTCGCCGCCGCCGCCGAGATCGATCGTCCCGTCGACGAAGGCGGTCGCCAGCGTGACGTGATCGGCGGAGGCGCCGCCGACGATGGTCTCGACGTTGGACAGCGTGACGGTGTTGACGAAGTCGCCGAGGTGGACGGCGTCGGCGCCGGCACCGAGATCGACGGTGCTGCCGGTCGCTCGACCGGCGAAGACGAGGATGTCGACGTCGGCCCCGCCGGTGACGGTCTCGACGCCGGAGAGGGTGACGGTGTTGGCGAAGTCGCCGAGGGTCAGCCGGTCGGCGCCGGCACCGAGATCGAGGACGTTTCCGGTCGCCTGGGTGGCGACCGTCACGGTGTCGGACGACGCGCCGCCGACGACGGTCTCGACGCCGGAGACCGTCAGGGTGTTGACGAAGTCGCCGAGGGTCAGCGTGTCGAGTCCGGCGCCGAGATCGACGGATCCGGCGGTCACGGCGGTCGACAGGGTGACCGTGTCGTCGGTCGAACCGCCGGTGATGGTCGCCATGTTGGCGACCGTCAGGGTGTTGACGAAGTCGCCGAAGACCAGGGTGTTGTGGCCACCGCCGAGGTCGATGGTCAGGCTGTCGGTCTGTGCGCCGAGGACGACGGTGTCGTCGCCGTCGCCGCCGAGAACGGTTTCGACATTGGTGACGGTGAGGGTCGAGCCGCCGGAGGCGAGGGTCAAGGTGTCGTCGCCGCCGCCGAGATCGACGGTGGCGCCGGTGATCGTGCCGGAGAGGGTGACGGTGTCGTCGGCCGAACCGCCGACGATGGCTTCGACGTCGGCCACGGTGACGGTGTTGACGAAGTCGCCGAGCACCAGCGTGTCGGCGCCCGCGCCGAAGGCGATGTCGATCTCCGCCGCCGCGGTGGCGAGCGTGACGGTGTCGTCACCGGCGCCACCGACGATGGTCTCGACGTCGTGCACGGTGACGGTGGCGCCGGAGGCGCCGAGATCGAGGGTGTCGTTGCCCTCGCCGAGGGTGACGACCGTGCCGGTCGTCGCGGCCCCGAGGGTCACGGTGTCGTCGTCGGCGCCGCCGACCACGGTCTCCACGCCGGAGACGGTCACGGTGTTGGCGTAGTCGCCGAGCACCAGCCGGTCGAGGCCGGCGCCGAGGTCGACGACGTTGCCGGTCGCCTGGGCGCCGAACACGATCGTGTCGTCGGTCGAACCACCGACGACGGTTTCCACGTCGACGACGGTGACGGTGTTCACGGCGGAAGCGAGCACGAGGGTGTCGTCGCCGGCGCCGAGATCGTAGGTGCCGGAGGTGATCCGCGCCGCGAGCACGACGGTGTCGGCGGAATCGCCGCCGACCACCGATTCGATGTTCGAGACGGTGACGGTGTTGACGAAGTCGCCGAGCGTCAGCTTGTCGTTGCCGGCACCGAGATCGATGGTCGTGTCGGTCGCCGCCGTCGACAGCGTCACGATGTCGGCGGAGGCGCCGCCGACGATCCCTTCGACGTCGGCGACGGTCAGGGTGTTGACGAAGGACGTCAGGACCAGCCGGTCGTGGCCGCCGCCGAGATCGATGTTGGTCGCGGTGACCTGGCTGTAGAACGTGACCTCGTCGTCCGCGGCACCACCGACGACCGATTCCACGTAGCCGAGCATGACGGTGGCGCCGGCATCGTCGAAGATCACGGTGTCGAGGCCGGCCCCCAGGCCGAGAGCGGCACCGGTGACCGCGGCTCCGAGAACCACGGTATCGGAGCTGGCGCCACCCCAAACCGTCTCGACGTTGAACACCGTGACGGTGTTGACGAAGGATTTCAGAACCAAGCGATCGCCGCCACCACCGAGATCGACCACGCTCCCGGTCGCCTGGGCGCCGAGGGTGACGATGTCGGAGCTGACGCCGCCGAAGATGGTCTCGGCGTTGGAGACGGTCGCCGTGTTGATCTGGTCGTCGAAGGTGACGACGTCGTCGCCGGCACCGAGATCGACGGTGGTGCGCGACGTCGCGCCGGAGAAGCGGACGGTGTCGGCGTCGCTGCCGCCGACGATGGTCTCGACGTTCGACACGGTGATCGTGTTGGCGAAGCCGCCGAGGTAGAGCTTGTCGTTGCCGGCGCCCAGATCGATGGTGACGTCGGTGGCCTGGGTGGCGAGGACGACCTGATCGGCCGAAGCACCGCCGGCGACGATTTCGACGTTCGAGAGCGTGACGGTGTTCACCGTATCGCCGAGGACGACACGGTCGAGGCCGGCGCCGAGATCGACGGTGCTGCCGGTGACCTGCCCGGAGAAGGTGAGGACGTCGGCGACGCCCGATCCGGTGACGGTCTCGACACCGGTGACGGTGACGGTGGCACCGGAGGCGTCGAAGACGAGAGCGTCGTCGCCGGCGCCGAGGTCGACGGTCCCGCCGGTCACGACGCCGCCGAAGGTGACGACGTCGGCGGAGGCGCCGCCGAGCACGGTTTCGATATTGGCGACGGTGACGGTGTTGTCGAAATCGCCGAGGTGCAGAGTGTCGTCGCCCGAATCGAGGTCGAGGAAGACGCCGTCGCCCCCTTCGGCCAAGGTGACGTCGTCGTCGCCACCGCCGCCGACGATGGTCTCGACCCCGGTCAGGGTCACGGTGCCGCCGGCCGCGGCGAGGATCAGGGTGTCGTCGCCGCCACCGAGGTCGATGAGCGAACCGGTGGTGGCGCCGCCGAGGGTGACGGTGTCGTCGGACGCGCCGCCGACCAGGTTCTCGACGTCGAGGATGGTCAGGGTGTTGACGAAGTCGCCGAGAGTCAAGGTGTCGGGGCCGGCGCCGAGATCGATCGTCCCTTCGGTGATCGCCGTCCCGAGGGTGACGGCGTCGGAGGACGCGCCGCCGACGATGGTCTCGACGTTCGAGACGGTCAGCGTCGATGCGCTGCGCAGAATCAGGGTGTCGTTGCCGCCGCCGAGGTCGACGGCGGACTCTTCCATGTTGCCGAAATAGACGACGACGTCGTCCGCCGCGCCGCCGACGATGGTCTCGACGCCGGCCACGGTGATGGTGCCGCCGGCGTCGTCGATGGTCAGCGTGTCGCCACCTTCGCCGAGATTGAAGGTGCCGCCGGTGGTGGCGCCGGAGAGCACGACGACATCGCTCGAAGCCCCGCCGAAGAGGGTTTCGACATTGGCGACGGTGACGGTGTTGGCCGCCTCGTCGAGGGTCAGGAGATCGTCGCCGTCGCCCAGGTCGACGGTGCCGGCGAAGGCACCGATCGCGGTCACGTCGTCGTCCGCCGCGCTGCCGACGACGTTCTCGACGTTGGCGATCTGGACGGTGGCCGCATCGGTGAAGGTCAGCGTGTCGGACCCGGCGCCGAGATCGATGGTCGCGCCGGTGGTCACCGCGCCGAGGACGATCGTGTCGGCGGACGTGCCGCCGGTGATGGTCTCGACGTTCGACACGGTGACGGTGTTGACGAAGTCGCCCAACCGCAGGCTGTCGTTGCCGCCGGCGAGGTCGATGGTACCGGACGTGAAGGCGGAGCCGATCACCAGGGTGTCGCCGGAGGCGCCACCGATGATGGTCTCGACGTTGGTGACGGTCACCGTCTCGAGCGCATCGCCGAAGGTCAGTGTGTCGGACCCGGCGCCGAGATCGATCGTGACGCCGCTGACGACGCCGCCGAGGAAGAGCGCGTCGTCGCCGGCGCCGCCGGTGACGGTCTCGACGTTGGCGACGGTCACGGTCGCCCCGGAGTCGTCGAACACCAGACGGTCGGCGCCGGCGCCGAGATCGACGGTGGCGCCGGTGACGGCGGCGCCGAAGGTCACGAGGTCGCTCGAAGAGCCGCCGACGATGGTCTCGACGTCGGAAACGGTGACGGTATTGACGAAGTTGCCGAGGGTCAGCTTGTCGGCGCCGGCGCCGAGGTCGACGGTGATGCCGCGCGCCTGGGTCGCCAGAACGACGGTATCGGCGGAGACCCCGCCGATGATGGTCTCGACGTTGGAGACGGTGGCGGTGTTCTGGAAGTCGCCGAGGGTCAGGCGGTCTTCGCCGGCGCCGAGATCGACGGAGCCCGTCAGGGCGCTGGCGTAGGTGACGGTGTCGGCGCTCGCCGAGGCGACGAGCGTCTCGACGTTGGCGACGGTGACGGTGTTGGCGAAGGCGCCGAGGGTCAGCCTGTCGTTGCCGGCGCCGAGATCGATGGTCGTACCGGTCGCCTGAGCCGACAGGGTGATGATGTCGGTTCCGCCGCCGCCGGTGATGGTCTCGACGTCGGCGACGGTGACGGTGCCGCCGGCGGCCGCGAGGATCAGTTGGTCGGCGCCGCCGCCGAGCGAGATCGTGCCGTTGCTCGCCGCCGCGCCGAGGGTGACGACGTCGGAGGAAGCGCCGCCGACGATGGTCTCGACGTTGGAGACGGTCACGGTGTTGTCGAAGGCGCCGAGGATCAGGCGATCGACACCGGTGCCGAGGTTGATCACAGCACCGGTCGCCTGGGCACCGAGGGTGACGACGTCGGCGGCGTTGGAGCCGACGATGGTCTCGATGTCGGAAACGGTGAGGGTGCCGCCGGTGGCGGAGAGGGTCAGCCTGTCGGCGCCGGCGCCGAGGTCGATGGTCGCGCCGGTGGTGGAACTGCCGAGAACCACGATGTCGACGTCGGAGCCGCCGAGGATGGTCTCGGTGTTGGAGACGGTGAGCGAGTTCGCGAAGTCGCCGAGGACGAGCTTGTCGGCGCCGATGCCGAGATCGACGATGACGCCGGTGACGCCGGAGGTGAGGACGACGGTGTCGGAGGAGATGCCGCCGATCAGGGTTTCGACGTCGGCGACCGAAACCGTGTTGACGAAGTTGCCGAGCGTCAGCTTGTCGTTGCCGGTCCCCAGATCGACGGTGGTGCCGGTCGCCTGAGCGGACAGAACGACGGAATCGACCGAGGCGCCGCCGAGGATCGTTTCGACGTTGGCGACGGAGAGAGTGTTCTGGAAGTCACCGAGCACCAGGGTGTCGGCACCACCGGCGAGGTCGACGGCGACGTTGGTGGCCTGGGCGACGAAGGTGACGAGATCGCCGGCGGCACCGCCGACGACGGTTTCGACGTTCGACACGGTGACCGTGCCGCCGCTCGCCGAGAGCGTCAGACGGTCGGCGCCGCGGCCGAGGTCGACGGTGGCGCCGGTGACGGCGCCGCCGAGGGTGACGATGTCGGACGAGGCGCCGCCGACGATGGTCTCGACGTTCGACACGGTGACGGTGTTGACGAAGGCGCCGAGGGTCAGCCGGTCGTCGCCGCCACCGAGGTCGATGGTCGAGCCGGTCCCGGCCGAGGCGAGCGTGACGAGGTCGGTGGAGGCTCCGCCGGTGATGGTCTCGGTATTGGAGACGGTGACGGTGTTGACGAAGTCGCCGAGAATCAGCCGGTCGAGGCCGTTGCCGAGATCGACGATCGCTCCGGTCACCTGGGTGGCGAAGGTGACGGTGTCGGACGATGCGCCACCGACGACGGTTTCGACGTTGGAGACCATCACGGTGTTGAGGTAGGCGCCGAGCGTCAGCCTGTCGATGCCGGCGCCGAGATCGACCTCGATGCCCGTCGCCTGCGAGGCGAGCACGACGGTGTCGGTGGAGGCGCCGCCGAGGATGGTCTCGGTGTTGGAGACCGTGACCGTGTTGATGAAATCGCCGAGATACAGGCGGTCGTCGCCGGCGCCGAGGTTGATCACGGACCCGGTCGACTGTGTGCCGAGGTAGACGGTATCCGAGCTGGAGCCGCCGATGACGGTTTCGACGTTGGAGACCGTGACCGTGTTGGCGGTGCTGGAGAGCATCAGCTTGTCGGCGCCGGCGCCGAGATCGATGCTGACCCGCGTGGCCTGACCCCAGATGGAGACGAGATCGGCCGAAGCGCCGCCGATGATGGTCTCGACGTTGGAAACCGTGACCGTGTTGGCGAAGGAGCCGAGGACCAGCTTGTCGTTGCCGCCACCGAGGTCGATGCGGACGTTCGCGGCGACGCCGCCCAGGGTCACCTGATCGGCGGCCGTGGCGCCGACGACGGTTTCGACGTTGGAGACGATCACCGTGCCACCGCCGGCGGCCAGCGTCAGTTTGTCGGCACCACCGCCGAGATCGACGACGGCGCGGGTGGTGGCCGCCTTGAGGACGACAGTGTCGGAAGAGACGCCACCGACGATGGTCTCGACGTTGGAGACGGTGACGGTGTTGACGAAGGCGCCGAGCGTCAGGGTGTCGTTGCCGGCGCCGAGATCGACGACGGTGCGCACCGACTGCGAGGAGAGCGTGACGGCGTCGTTGGTCGAGCCGCCGACGATGGTCTCCGCATTGGCCACCGACAGGGTGTTGAGGAAATCGCCGAGGTAGAGCTTGTCGTTGCCCGCCCCCATGTCGATCACCGAACGGGTCGCCTGGGTGGTGAAGACCACGGTGTCGTTGGTCGAACCGCCGACGACGGTTTCGACGTTGGCCACCGAAACGGTGTTGACGAAAGCGCCGAGCACCAGCTTGTCGAGGCCGGCGCCGAGATCCACGGCGGTTCCGGTCGCCTGGGTGGTGAGCACGACGGTGTCGGCGGATGCGGCGCCGGTGATGGTCTCGACGTTGGCGAGCGAGATCGAGTTGATCTTGGCGGCGAGCGTGATGCTGTCGGCGCCTTCGCCGAGGTCGATGAGGCCGCCGGTCGCGCCGGAGCCGAGGGTCACGACGTCGCCGGCGGTGGAGCCGACGATGGTTTCGACGTTGGACACGGTGACGGTCGCGCCGCCGGTCGCCAGATAGAGCGTGTCGAAACCGGTCTTGAGGTCGATGACCGCCCCGGTGGTTTCGCCGTCCATCACGACGGTGTCGGCGGAAGCGCCGCCGACGATGGTCTCGGCGTCGATGACCGTGACGGTATTGATGAAGTTGCCGAGGGTCAGCGAATCGCGGCCGCCGCCGAGATCGACGGTCGCGTCGGTGACGCGCGAGCCGAGGGTCAGGACGTCGTTGGTCGAGCCGCCCGTGATGGTCTCGACGTTGAGGATCGTCAGGGTATTGACGAAATCGCCGAGGGTCAGCGTGTCGACCCCGGCGCCGAGGTCGACGGTGCCGCCGGTCGCCTGTGCGGCGAAGTTCACGGTATCGGAGGACGCACCACCGACGATGGTCTCGACGTTGGAGACCGTCAGGGTGTTGTCGAAGGCACCGAGGGTCAGCTTGTCGGCGCCGCCGCCGAGGTCGATCGTCGTTCCCGTCGCCTGGGTGGCGAGGGTCACCGTGTCGATCGAGGCGCCACCGGTGATGGTCTCCACCCCGGAGACCGTGACGGTGTTGCGGTAGTTGCCGAGCGTCAGGGCGTCGTCGCCGTCGCCGAGGTCGATCACCGCCGCCGCGGCACTGGAATAGGTGATCGCGTCGTCGCCGGTGCCGGCGGTGACGGTCTCGACGTTGGCCACGGTGAGGGTGCCGCCGGCCGGGCTCAGCACGAGCCGGTCGGTGCCGCCGGCGAGGTCGACGAAGCCGCCGGTCACGGCCGCACCGAGCACGACGGTGTCGGAGGACGCGCCGCCGATGATCGTCTCGGCGCCGGTGACGGTGACGGTGTTGATGAAGGCGCCGAGCGTCAGCTTGTCGTTGCCGGCACCGAGGTCGACGGTGGTGCCGGTGGCACGCGCCGACAAGGTGACGGTGTCGTTGGTCGAACCGCCGACGATGGTCTCGACGTTGGCGACGGTCAGCGTATTGACGAAGTCGCCGAGCGACAGCTTGTCGGAGCCGGCGGCGAGGTCGACGGTGATGCCGGCGGCCTGCGAACCGAGGACCACGGTGTCGGACGAGACGCCGCCGAGGATGGTCTCGACGTTGGAGACGGTGACCTTGTTGATGTAGGCGCCGAGGGTCAGGCGGTCGGCGCCGGCGCCGAGGTCGATGGTACCGCCGGTGATGCGGGCGCCGAGGACGACCGAATCGGTGACGGAGCTGCCGGTCAGGACTTCGACGTTGGAGACCGTCGCGGTGGTGCCGGCGGTGAAGGCGAGCGAATCCTGGCCGGCGCCGAGATTGATGACCGCACCGGACGTCGTGCCACGCAGCACGACGACGTCGTCGCCGGTGTTGCCGAGGATGGTCTCGGCGTTGGAAACGGTGACGGTGTTGTCGTAGGCGCCGAGGCGGAGCGTGTCCTTGCCGAGACCGAGGTCGATCGTGCTGCCGGTCGCCTGACTGCCGAGGGTGATGGTGTCGTTCGAGGCGCTGCCGGTGATGGTCTCGACATTCTTCACCGTCGCCGTCGCGATGCCGGTGAACCTCAACTGGTCGGTGCCTCCGCCCAGATCGATGATGGCGCCGGTGGTGGTCCCGGAGACCGTGATGACATCGTCGCCCGTGCCACTGGTGATCGCCGTCGCATTGGTGACGGTCGCAGTGGTCGGGGTGTTGCCGTAATTATAGGTCGCCACGGGTCCGGTCCCTCTGAAGTCCGCACGGCCCGCCGCGACACGAAAATCACGGCACGATCCGACACGGTCGTCTTCAATCAACCCGCAGTTTCGCTATTGGTTGGTTAATCCACCGTTAAGCCGAGGTTCGAAAAGCTTTACCACGAGCCGATATCGTTCCGATCCGGGACGGTCGTGGTCGTCGATGTTCGACCGACTGAACAGGCGTAAGTCGAGCGCAACGCCCTTGATTTCACATCGTGACGAGACGTGACGCGGCCGCCGGAACCCTTCGGTCGCCGGCGGCCGCAGCCTGTCGGGATCGGACATCGCGATCGATTCGATCACGCACCGAGGGTATGACGGAAGTAGGCGATGGTCTCCTTCAGACCGTCGCGCAACGGGATACGCGGCTCCCAGTCGATCATCTTCTTGGCGAGCGAGATGTCCGGGCGGCGCTGCTTCGGATCGTCGGCCGGCAGCGGCCGGTATTCGATCACCGACTTCGAGCCGACGAGTTCGACGACGATCTCGGCGAGCTCGCGGATGGAGAATTCGCCGGGATTGCCGAGGTTCATCGGGCCGGTGAAGTCGTCGGGCGTCTCTTCCATGAATTTGACGAAGGCGGCGATCAGGTCGTCGACGTAACAGAAGGCACGCGTCTGGGAGCCGTCGCCGTAGAGGGTGATGGGCTCGCCGCGCAGCGCCTGGACGATGAAGTTGGAGACGACGCGGCCGTCGGCGGGATGCATGCGCGGGCCGTAGGTGTTGAAGATGCGCGCCACCTTGATGCGGGTGCCGTGCTGACGGTTGTAGTCGAAGCACAGCGTCTCGGCGCAGCGCTTGCCCTCGTCGTAGCAGGACCTGACGCCGATCGGGTTGACGTTGCCCCAATAGTCCTCGGTCTGGGGGTGGACCTCCGGGTCGCCGTAGACCTCGGAGGTCGAGGCCTGGAAGAACTTGGCCTTGGTGCGCTTGGCCAGACCCAACATGTTGATGGCGCCGTGGACGCTGGTCTTGGTCGTCTGCACCGGATCGAACTGGTAGTGGATCGGCGACGCGGGGCAAGCGAGGTTGTAGATCTCGTCGACCTCGACATAGAGCGGGAAGGTGACGTCGTGGCGCATCACCTCGAAGCGCGACTGGCCCATCAGGTGGGAGATGTTGGTGCGGCTGCCGGTGAAGTAGTTGTCGACGCAGAGCACCTCGTAGCCGCGGCCGAGCAGGGTCTCGCAGAGGTGCGAGCCGATGAAGCCGGCACCTCCCGTCACCAGGATCTTCTTGGGGTGGGATGAGAAGTTGACGCCGCGCATCTTCGACCGTTCCTTCCTGGAAACCACTCGTCTCGTTCCGGTCCTCGGCGCCGGCCGCCGGCACCGGTGAATGTCGATCCGTCCGCCACCCGGCGTCAGGCCCGGCAGCGATCCGCGGTCGCCTTCTCCGTCTCGTCGAGACGGCGCAGAAGATCGCGCGCCCTGAGGTCGCCGAGCTGCACCGCACGCTCGAAGAGCGCGCGGGCCCGCGGGCGATCGGGTGGGTCGGCCCAGAAGGCGAAGAGTTCGCCGAGCGCCACCACCGCCGCCAGTTCGCCGTCGTCGAAGGCGGAGCCGAGCCAGCGCAGGGCGCTCGCCGGATCGCGGGCGGTGCCGGTCCCCTGCATCTGGAAGCGACCGATGTTGACCTTGGCGGCCGAATGGCCGGCTTCGGCGGCGCGCTGCGACCACGTCGCCGCCTTGGCGAGGTCGAAGGGCACGCCGTCGCCGACGGCATGGGCGACGCCGAGGGCGAATTGGGCGTCGCGATCGCCGCTCTCCGCCGCCGCTTCGAGCCAGCGGAGCGCCCCTTCGGGATCGCGCTCGCCACCCTCGCCCCGGCGCAGCATGTCGGCGAGGCGCCGCATCGAGCCGACGTGGTCGCGCTCGGCGGCGCGGCGGTGGAGCGAGCGCGCCTCCGCCGGCGCCCGCTTGCGGACCAGTTCGGCCAACCGATGGATCGCTTCGACGTCGCCGCGCGCCGCGGCGGCGCGCAGGTGGCGCTCCCCGGTCTCCGCGTCCGCCGGTCCCGCCTCGCCTTCGAGAAGGGCGAGGCCGAGGATGCGCGACGCCGCGGCGTGGCCGCTCGTCGCCGCCGCCTCGAGCAGGTCGCGGGCGCGCGCCGGATCGGCGTCGCCGCCGAGGCCGCGCAGGAGATCGATCGCCAGCGACGTTCGAGCGGTGGCGTTGCCGGCGGCGGCGGCCTTCTCGAACCAGGGGCGCGCCGCGGCGGCGTCGGCGGGGCCGACGTGGCCGCCGGCGAGCAGCGTGCCGAGGCCGAGCGCGGCTTCGACGCTGCCGGCGTCGGCCGCGGGCCGGTAATGGGCGAGCGCGGCGGAGGTGTCGACCGGTCCGCCGATCCCCGCGGCATGGAAATAGCCGGCGAGGGTCGCGGCTTCGAGGTTGCCGGCCGCGGCCGCGGCGCAGGCGAGTTGCCGCGCCCGCTCGGGCGCGCGGACGACGCCGGCGCCGTTGGGATGGAGGGACGAGATCGGCGCGGCCTCGGCGGTCGCGGTGCCGGTGACCAGCAGGATGGCGAGGCGGGTCATGGCCTCGGCGTGGCCGCAGGCGGCGGCGTCCTCGTAACAGGCGGCGGCGTCGGCGAGATCGCGCAGGACACCGCGGCCGGTCTCGTAGAGGCGGCCGAGTTCGTAGCGGGCCTCGGCATCGTCGGCCGGAGCGGCGGCGAGGAGACGGGCGGCTTCGCCGGCGCGGTCGGCGTCGACGAGATCACGGGCGGTGGCGAGGCGCTCGGCGGGCGACAGGCGACGCGGAGCGAGGCGCGCGAGAACGCGTCCGACCCAACCCGCACGCCCTCGCTTTCCGCTGCTCATGGCTCTCGCAGGCCTTCGCTCGTCAAGGGAATCACCTTGTCGAGAAGATACCCGAGCGGCGTGCGCGACCCAACCGCGACATCGGCGGTCACCGGCATGCCCGGCACCAGCCGGAAATCAGCGGGGACGCCGCGCAGATTGGTCTCGCGGATGTCGACATGGGCGAGATAGATCGCCGGCCCGGTCGACCCTTGTTGGTTCTGGCGGCGGAAGGCGTCGGCGGAGATGGTGCGCACCACGCCCTTGCCGGTGCCGTGACGCGAATAGGGCCAGGCCTCGTATTTGAGCTCCACCGGCTGGCCGACCTCGATGTAGCCCTGGTCACGGGCGTCGACTTCGATCTCGACCTGGAGGCCGCCGGCGAGCGGCACCAGGACGAAGAGCTTCTTGGCGCTCTCCACCACCGAACCGATCGAGATGTCGGCGACCTGGAGGACCACCGCGTCCTGCACCGCCTTCAGATCGATGAGTTCGCGGCGTTTGCCGGCCTTGGTCGCCTCTTCGCGCACCGCGGCGAGCTGGCGCTGCTTCTCGACCAGCTGTTCGGCGACGTCGGCGGCCCATTTGCGCCGGGTCGTCTCCTGTTCGGCGCGCAGCGATTCGATCTGATGGGCAGCGGAGACGGCGATCATCCGCTGCACCTCGACGTTGCGCTCGATGTCGACGCGCTGGTCGGAGGCGATGATGGTGTTGAGGCGGCTGCCCGACTGGCGCTCCTGCAGGGTGGTGCGCATGGTCTCGACCTCGCGGATGAGGCCGAGACGCTCGGTGTAGAAGCTCAGCTCCTTTTCGGCGCGCTCGCGGGTGGAGACCGCGCCGGCGATCTTCTCCTCGTAGCCGAGGTCGAGGGCGCGCAACTGCGCCTGCCGCGCCTCCCACAGGCGCGACTGGAGCGTCTCCACCGGATCTTCGGACTTCGGCCGGTAGGCCTCGCCGTGCAACTCCGCCCGGAGGCGGGCGATCTCGGCCTCGAGCGTGGTCATGCGCTGGCCGAGCATGGCGACGTCGGCGCCGGAGAAGGTCGGGTCGAGGCGCGCCAGGATGTCGCCGGCCTTGACGATCTGACCCTCGCGCACGGCGATCTGGCGGACGATCGAGGTCTCGAGCGGTTGCACCACGATGTGCGGTTCGACCGAGGCGACGCGGCCGCGGGCCGTCACCACCCGGTCGATCGGCAACAGGGCGGCGAGCGCGAGGGCGATCACCATCATCGCCGCCAGCGCGTGCAGCGTCAGCCGCGAAGCGCGCGACAGGTCGGCCGACAGGATCTCGGCGGTGTCGGACTGGAAATCCGCCACGGCGCGGGCGGCGGCCCGGTCAGCCGCGAGCGACGGCGGCGAGAGCGACACGATCGTCATGGGCGGGTCCGGGCGAGAGATGGCGGTTCTGTTGGAACCACATGTGGCGGTAGGTGTCGCAACGGGCGAGGAGGTCGTCGTGGCGGCCGGCGTCCTGGAGGCGGCCGCGCTCGAGAACCAGGATCTGGTCGCAGTCGGTGAGCGAGGTCAGGCGGTGGGAGATCATGATCACCGTGCGACCGGCGGCGATGAGGCGCAGGTTCTCGTGGATGATCGCCTCGCTGTCGGGGTCGAGGGCACTGGTCGCCTCGTCGAAGACGAGCAGTGCCGGATCGGTCACCAGGGCGCGGGCGATGGCGAGGCGCTGGCGCTGACCGCCGGAGAGATTGGCGCCGCCCTCTTCGATCGGGGTCTCGTAGCCGCGCGGCAGGCGCTCGATGAACTCCTCGGCGCCGGCGAGCCGCGCCGCCTCGATCATCGCCGACGGCGAAGCGTCGGGACGGGCGACCAGGATGTTCTCGCGAATGGTGCCCTTGAACAGGAAGCTGTCCTGGAGGACGACGCCCATGCGCGAGCGCAGGTGATCGACGTCGATCTCGCGCATGTCGACGCCGTCGATCTTGATCAGCCCCTGCTGCACCTGATGCAGGCCCTGGAGCAGGCGGGTGACGGTGGTCTTGCCGGAGCCGGAGCGGCCCATCATGCCGACCACCGAGCCGGGGCGGATGGTGAAGTCGATGCCGTCGAGAGCCGGAGTGGCGGCGCCCGGATAGGTGAAGCGCACCTCTTCGAACGAGATGGTGCCGCGCATGTCCGGCTTGACGCCGTTCTCGCGGCGCGGCTCGGGCGTGGCGTTGACCACCGAGGCGACCTCGGCGAGCGCCCCGCGCGCTTCCTGGAACTGCTGCATCATGCCGGCGAGCTGAGCGATCGGCTGGGTGGCGCGGGTGGCGATCATGGTGAAAGCGACCAGCGTGCCGGCGTGGACGATCGAGGTCTCGGTGATCGCCAGATAGGCGCCGAGGCAGAGCGATCCGGAGTAGATCGCCCGTTCCAAGGGCGCCAGCAAGGTCTGGGGCTGGTTGGCGAGGAACTGCAGGTCGGTGGCGGCGCGCACCGCTTCGGCGACGCGGGCGTCCCATTCGTTGCGGCGACGGCCTTCCAGCGCCAGCGACTTGATCGTCCGCATCCCCTGGATGGTCTCGATCATCATCGAGCTCTTGCGATGCTCGGCCTCGAGCACGCGGGTGTAGGCGCGGCGGATCGGCCCGAGATAGGCGGCGATCACCACCGCCATCACCGCGCCGATCACCAGCACGTAGGCCGCCAGCTTCGGTTCGAGCATGAACAGCGCCGGGACCAGCACCATCAGCGTCAACCCGTCGAGCAGGCCGTTGAACAGTTGGCCGGTGAGGAAGACGCGGATGCGCCGCGCCTCGCCGAGCTTGTGGGCGACGAGGCCGGTGGGGTTGCGGTCGAAGAAGTCCATCGGCAGGCGCAGCAGCCGATCGAAGAGGTGCAGGCCGATGCGGGCGTCGATCTTGGCCGTCGCCACGGCGATGACGGTGCGGCGAAGGAAGCCGAGGAGCGTCTCGAAGGCGAGCGCGGCGACGACGAAGACGACGAGAACGACGAGCGTCGACATGCGCTGATGGACGAGCACCCGGTCGACGATGACCATGTAGAGGAGCGGCGGCACCAGGGCGAGGACGGAGAGCACCAGGGCGGCGAGCGCGACGTCGCGCACCAGCCGCTTCTCGCGCATCACCTGGCGGATCATCCAGCCGAAGCCGAAGGGCTGCTCCTCGATGCCCTCGCCGGGGCGGCGGCGCAGCAGCATCGCTTCGCCGGTCCAGGCGGCGGAGAGGCGGATCTCGTCGATCGGCTGGGCGGCGCCGTCGGGATCGCGCGGGTCGCGCAGCATCACCGCCGGGACGCCGCCGACGTCGCGGAAGCCTTCGGCCACCAGCCAGGTGCCGTCGGCGAGGCGCAACATCACCGGGAAGGCGCGACCGAAGTCGGCGAAGTGTTTCCAGCGGAGACGGACGGAGCGGACTCGCAGGCCGGCGTCGGCGGCGATGCGCATCAGCCGATCGGTGCCGACGTCGCGACCGCCGTCGAGCAGGTCGCGCCGCAGCCGGTCGGCCGACATCGGCACGCCGAGGCGCGTCGCCACGAGAGCGAGCGCTTCCAGTCCCCCTGCGCCGGAGGTCGTCGAGGCCTCGTCCCGGGTCTCGCCCGTTTCTCCACCACTCATCGAACCACCGCCGAACGCTCCCGGGACACATCGCTCCGGCGGCGAGTTTCGGCGCGACATGGTAAACAGGACGTTAAACGGCCGCCCCTTTCCGGGTCGCCCGGGGTCCGCTGTCGTCCGGACGACGCAACCGACGTTGCGCGGCGACAACATCTCGATCCGGCTTCGCCCGGCGGGGCTCGCCTCGATGGCAAAGCCGGGTAGGATGGGCGAGAGGATGCCGGGCGAGCGAGGCGAGCGCGGCCTCTCGTCGATGATGCGAGATCCGGCGGATCGCCCCGCGACGCCGGATCGAATTCGTCCGAAACCCCCTTGTTCAGAAGGGGGTTTCGGACGAGTAGAAGAAAACCGGGCGACGGCACGACGTCGCTCGCCGAAGAAAACGTCGGAGAACGAAGAACGTGACGGGTGGAGACCTGCGGGGCATTTCGTCGATGGCGACGCGCCAGATCCTGGCCGAACTGGTCGAGGCCTATCGCGCCAAGAGCGGGCGGACGGTGGCGATCGAATCGGTCGGTGGCGTCGACGCGGCGCGCCGGGTGCGCGAGGGTGAGGCCTTCGATGTCGTCGTCCTGGCCGACGACGCGCTGGCGAAGCTCGAGGCGGAGGGCCATCTCGCCGCCGGGACCCGCACCGGCTTCACCCTGTCGGCGCTCGCGGTGGCGACCCGGGCCGGCACGCCTCCGCTCGTCTTCGCCGACGAGCAGGCGGTGCGCGACGCACTCCTCGCCGCCGCCACCATCGGCTATTCGACCGGTCCGAGCGGCACCTATCTGCTGAACCTCGTGAAGCGCTGGGGCATCGACGAAACGATCGCGCCGAAGCTGCGTCAGGCGCCGCCCGGCGTGCCGGTCGGCACGATGGTGGCGCGCGGCGACGCGGAAATCGGGTTCCAGCAGACGAGCGAACTGCTCGGCGTCGCCGGCATCGACCTCGCCGGACCGCTGCCGCCGGCGGTCGCCTTCGAGACGCTGTTCGCCGCGGCCGTCGGGGCCCATGCCGGCGATCCGGACACGGCGCGCGACTTCGTCGTCTGGCTCGCCTCGCCCGAGACCACGGACTGCAAACGCCGAAACGGCATGGAACCGGCTTGATCCCTCGCGACCGATGGCATCACGCCAGATCGAGCCGCGCCAGCGCGCGCAACCGGTCGGGCGTGGCGACCGGAAGACGGAAGAACTCGAGATAGGCCGGAATCATCTCGAACAGCATGTCGGTGCCGACCTGGACCTCGCAGCCGCGGGCGAGCGCGGCGCGAAGGAAGGGGGTGTGGACCTCCTTCATGACCACCTCGCCGACCAGCGCCGTCGGTGCGATGCGGGCGACGTCGAGCGGCAGCGGATCGCCGGGCGACATGCCGAGCGGCGTGGCGTTGACGACCACATCGAAGCCCTCGGGATCGTTCGAGCCGGTGAGGACCTCGAGGCCGGGATGATGGGCGGCGAGGCGCCCGGCGAGCGCCTCGGCCGATGCGGCGCGGGCGTCGTGGAGCGCCAGCGTCGCCACGCCCGCGCCGGCGAGCGAGGCGGCGATGGCCGAGCCGACGCCGCCGGCGCCGACCACCAGGGCACGGGCCCCGGCGAGCTTTCGGCCCTTGCGCAGCACGCCGCGGACGAATCCCTCGCCGTCGAACATGTCGCCGACCACCCGACCGTCCGCGTCAAGGCGGACGGCGTTGCAGGAGCCGGCGACCTTCACGGCGGTGGAGACCTCGTCGAGCAGGGACACCACCTCGACCTTGTGGGGCATGGTGATCAGGGCGCCGAGGATGTTCGACAGGCGGAAGAGCGGCCGGAAGATCGCTTCGAGGTCGCCCGCCTTCACCCCCATGGGCACGACCACGGCATCGGCGCCGGCTTGCTCGAACCACGGATTGTAGACGAGCGGCGCCTTGAAGGCCTCGGTCGGGTGACCGATGTGGGCGACGACGCGCGTCCGGCCGCTGATCATCGCCACGATCTCACTTCGCCGCTTCGGCGGTGAGGTGAGCGACCCGGCGCAGCGCCAGCCCGTAGCCCTGGGTGCCGAAGCCGGCCATGACGCCGTCGGCGCGGAGCGACACGTAGGAGTGATGGCGGAAGGCCTCGCGCTTGTGGACGTTGGAGATGTGAACTTCGAAGACCAGCCCGTCGAAGGCGTTGAGCGCGTCGAGGATGGCGACCGAAGTGTGGGTGAAGGCGCCGGGGTTGATGACGACGGCGCAGGCGGTCTCGCGGGCTTCGTGGATCCAGTCGATGATCTCGTATTCGCGGTTCGACTGGTGGAAGCGCAGGTCGAGGCCGAGTTCGGCGGCCAGTTCACGGCAGCCGGCTTCGACGTCGGCGAGGGTCTCGCTGCCGTAGATGTGGGGCTGGCGCTTGCCGAGGAGATTGAGGTTGGGTCCGTTGAGGACGTAGACGAGGCGGCTCACCGATCTTCTCCGAGTTTGTCCGGCGAGCCGCGACGCGGCGCGACCGGAGGAAATCACCCTGACGAAACCCCTCCCCTCGCCACCGATCGGTTCGACGGGAGCGGCGGGTGCATGTCAGCGAACGACGTAGCCGAAGAGCTTCGGCAGGAACAGGACCGTTTCCGGCACCAGCAGCATGACCAGCAGAGAGGCCACCAACACACCGATGTAGGGCCAGATCGCCCGGACGATGGTGCGCAGCGGAATACCGGTGATCGCATTGATGACGAAGAGCAGCACGCCGTAGGGCGGCGTGATCAGGCCGATCATGCAGTTGACCACCGCGGTGACGCCGAAGTGCACGAGATCGATGCCGAGCGCTTCGCAGGTCGGGATGAACAGCGGAATGATCACCAGGATGATGGTGGTGGCGTCGAGCAGGCAGCCGAGCAGCAGGAACAGCAGGTTGACGCCGAGGAGGAAGGTCAGGGGCGAGACGTCGAGCCCCTTCAACACCACCGCCATCTGCGCCGGGATGTTCTCCGCCGCGACGATGTAGTTGAAGATCAACGACGCGCCGATGATCGCGCCGACCGCCGCCGAGGCCTTGCCGCTCTCCAGGAAGACGCGATGGAGGGTCGGCAGCGAGACGGCGTGATAGAAGAAGGTGGCGAGGATCAGGGCGTAGAGCGCGGCGATCGCCGCCGCTTCGGTCGGGGTCGTGGCGCCGCCGTAGATGCCGTAGAGCAGGATCACCGGCATCATCAGCGCCGGGAAGGCGCGGAAGGTGAGCCGCGGCAGTTCGCGCATCGGCACCGGCTCTTCGAGGGGCACGTTCTCGACCCGCGCCATGCGGGCGTTGAGCACCATCAGCGCCAGACCCATCATGATGCCAGGGACGAAACCGCCGAGGAACAGGTAGCCGATCGAGGTGTCGGAGACGAGGGCGTACATCACCATCGGGATCGACGGCGGGATGATCGGACCGATGGTCGAGGCGGCGGCGGTGATCGCCGCGGCGTAGCCGGCCGAGTAGCGGCCGTCTCGGCGCATCATGTCGATGATGATCTTGCCGAGGCCGACGGCGTCGGCGACCGCCGAGCCCGACATGCCGGCGAAGATCATGTTGGCGACGATGTTGACGTGGCCGAGACCGCCGCGGAAACGGCCGACCAGCGCCAGACAGAAATTCAGCAGCCGCTCCGAGATGGTGCCGGCGTTCATGATGTTGGCGGCGGTGATGAACAGCGGGATCGCCAGCAAGAGGAAGCCGTCGTAGAGGCCCTGGATCATCTGCTCGGCGGCGAGCCCGACGTCCTGCCCCTTGAGGAAGAGGTAGAGGATCGACGAGACCATCATCGACAGCGCCACCGGCGCACCGATGCCGGCGAGCGCGAAGAGCGCGACGATGCACCAGAAGAAGGCGGCGCTCACGAGGCTTCCTCCCGCTCCAGCGTGGTGACGGAATCGCCTCTGATCAGGCGCCAGCAGCGCGTGAGGTAGTGGGCGATCACCGCCACCAGGAAGATCAGGTAGACCGAGAAGACATAGTCGAAGCGGATGCCGATGATGTCGGTGGAGCGGATCTTCTTGAAGGTGATGAAGTCCCAGGTGGCGGGCATCGACGCGGCGAACCCGACCGCCAGTGCGATGGCCGAGAGGAGGGCGTAGACGCGCCGGGTGCCCTGCGAGCCGGCGTTGTAGATCACGTCGAACTTGACGTGGTCCTTGTCGGCGACGACGAAGGCCGCGCCCCAGAACACCGCCCACAGCCAGGTGATGAGGATGACCTCGTAGGCCCAATCGACCGGCGCGTTGAAGAGATAACGCGAGCCGATCTGGACGAGGAAGGCGGCGAACATGGCGATCATCAGCGCCACCAGGACGTCTTCCGCCCGCCGCTGCAGGAACTTCAGGACCGCGAACATCGCTTCCCCCGCCCACGATCACGAGATGACGAACCGGGAGGGGCGCCGCGGCGCGGCACCCCTCGAGGTCGGAAGGACGGGTGAGACCCGCCCGATCGGCATCACTTGACGGCGTTGATCTTGTCGACCATGCCCGCCGGCCAGTCCTTGGCGAACTTGGAGGCGAGATAGTCCGCCTGGACCTTCTTGCGGAAGGCCTCGACGTCCGGGGCGTAGACCTTGAGACCCTTCTCCTTGAAGAAGGCCACCAGTTCGTCCTCGAGCTTCAGCTGCGCCTGACGCGCCGCCTCGCAGGCCTCGTCGGCGGCCTTCTGCACGGTCGCCTGCTGGGCCGGGGTGAAGCCGTCCCACACCTTCTTGGAGATGGCGAGGTAGTTCTGGTCGACGAGGTGCGAGGTCAGCACGATCTGCTTGGTCACCTCGTAGAACTTGGCGTCCTTGTCGGTCGGCAGCGGGTTGTCCTGACCGTCGATGGCGCCGGTCTGCAGCGCCGTGTAGACCTCGGTGAAGGCGAGCGGCAGCGGGTTGGCGCCGAGCGCCTTGCCGAGGAAGAGCCAGGCTTCCGAACCGGGCATGCGCAGCTTGACGCCGGCGAGATCGTCGGGGGTCTTCACCTCCTTGTCGGTGCGCAGGTTCACCTGACGGCGGCCGAGATACATGACCGAGAGCAGTTTCACGCCGAGCTTGGCCTCGGTCTGCTTCTTCAGGTCGTCCATCACCGGATCGGCGAAGACCTTCTTCTGGTGATCGGCGTCGCGCAGCAGGTAGCCGGCGGTGAAGATCGACCAGCCGGGGATCAGGGTCGCCAATTCCTGCGCCGAGGTGATCGACATCTCGAGGTTGCCGCGGGCGATCGCCTCGAGTTCGGTGCCCTGCTTGAACAGCGAGGCGTTCCAGTGCGGCTCGTAGGTGGCGAAGCCGGCGACCGCGGGGCCGAAGTGCTTCTCCAGGCCGAGGGCGCGCTGGTCGGTCGCCGAGGCCGGCGAGGACAGACGCAGAACCACCTTCTGTTGGGCGAAGGCGGTCGTTCCGAGAGCGACGGTGGCGGCGAGAGCGGCGGCGGCGGAAATCGCCGTGCGACGATCGATCTTGAATTTCATGGGGTTCCTCTCCTTCTTTGGTTCTTGCGATCTTCGGACTTCCCACCGGCGAAGCGGCACGGCCATCTTCGCGAAACCGGATGTTCCTCGTCGATCCGCCCCTTCGACCCGATCTCCGCGCCATCAAAGACCTACGTAGCGGAAGGGTCAAATCGCGTTTCGGATTCCTCCACCGCCGAAGTGCGTCACCGCGGTCGTTCGCCACTCTCTCGCGGCCTCGATAGGTCGCCCGCCCGCCGCTCAGGTCGAAGGTGAAGCCGGTGGTGAAGCTGCAGTCCGGCCCGACGATCCAGGCGACGAGGGCGGCGACCTCGTCGACCTGCAGGAAGCGGCCATGGGGATCTTCGCCTTCATCGCGGCGATGTGTTCGGCGGTCATCTCGGCCATCAGGTCGGTCTCGGCCATGGCCGGCGCGACGCAGTTGACCAGGACACCGTCGAGGGCCAGTTCCTCGGCGACCGCCTTGGTGAAGGCGATGACCCGGCCCTTGGCGGCGGAATAGGCGGAGATGAAGGGGACGCCGTCCTTGCCGGCCATCGAGGCGATGTTGACGATGCGGCCGTAGCGGCGCTCGCGCATGTGCGGGATGGCGGCGCGGCAGCCGTGGAAGACGCCGTCGAGATCGACCGCCATCACCCGCTTCCAGGCATCGAGCGGGTAATCCCAGGCGGGGACGACGGGACCGTTGATGCCGGCGTTGTTGATCAGGATGTCGATCGAGCCGGCGGCGGCGCGCGCCGCCTCGAAGGCGGCGGTCACGGCATCGGCGTCGGAGACGTCGACGGTGGACAGGAGGAGCGGCTCGAAACCGGCGGTCGTCGCGTCGAAGCCGCCGAAGGCGACGTCCCAGACGACGACGCGGGCACCCTCGGCGGCCAGACGCCGGGCGATGGTGCGTCCGATCCCGCGCGCCGCGCCGGTCACCATCGCCGTCCGTCCCGACAAAGTGCCCGTCATCTGCGCCGCACCCCACGCCCGCCCCCCGAGATCGGGGGAGTTCCCGGCGCGGTCACGCTGGTATACCGTACCTCAGTTGTCAAGCGATCGCCGCGCACCGATGCGAAGCCCCGGGGCGTGGTGGCGAGCCGCCCCGCGAGGACCGTCGAACCGTGCCGAAGCGTGATGTCGAAGACCGCCGAAGCGCCGGGCCGAAAGATCGGCACGGCACGCCCCTGAAGACGCTGGTGCGCGAGCGTCCGCCGCCGCTCGCCGCGGTGGTGGAGGCGCGCATCCGCGAGGCGATCGTCTTCGGCGAGCTCGGCCTCGGCGAGCCGATCTCGGAGGACCGCATCGCCACGGCGCTGGGCACCAGCCGGACACCGGTGCGCGAGGCGCTCGCCGCACTCCAGCTCCAGGGGCTGGTGGAGATCCGGCCGCAACGAGGCAGTTTCGTCTTCAGCCCGACGGCGAACGACGTCGCCGAGCTCTGCGAATTTCGGGCGGTGCTGGAGGTCGAAGCGCTGCGGCTGGCACATGCGCGGGCGCGGGAGACGACGCTGGCCGAGCTGCGGGCGGCGGAGGCGCGGATGGAGGCGGCGGAGGAGCGCGGCGACGCTCTCGCCGCGGCCGAGGCCGACGCTGCGTTCCACGATGCGCTCTTCGCCGCGAGCGGCAATCGTTTCCTGGCGCAGGCCCATGCGACGATCGCCGGGCGGGTCGGCGCCATGCGCTATTTCGCGCGGCGGCGTTCGGCGGAATCGCGGCGGGAGACGGCGGGTGAACATCGCGCCCTGATCGCCGCTTTCGCGGACGACGATCCGGCGGCGGCGGAAGAGATCCTGCGCGCCCACGTCCTGGCGGTGAACGCTCGCCACGGTGAGGCCGCCGCGACCCCGCTCGAGGAGGCGTGATACCGAGCGGATGAAGTTCCGACCTGTTCGGAACTTCATCCGCGAAGGCAAGCCCGAACGGGCGTCGGCCGGTCAGGCCGCAACTCACGAAATTCGGACGAGTCCGAATTTCGTGAACTCGGTATGAGGAGACCTGTGCGCGGATAGCCCTCGACGACCGCCTGCTGACGTGATTCACTCAATCAACACAATGGATTGGGGTGTTCCATGTCACGG